>NZ_JBALOX010000021.1:54680-77254 GCF_036965165.1 Bacillus sp. JJ1521
GCTTTAACTTTATTCAGGAGAAGTCCCACTTCTTCTGAACATAGTTAAAAATCCTTTCAAAACTTGATTTATATCAAGGAAACTTTTTGCTTTCAACTATATGATAAGGATAACATATTTAATCAGAATAATGACTATATAATGACTCTTATTTTGCCTATTTTTACGGCTTTTTTTTGGAAACTCCCAATGTAAGCACTTTACTAGAAAATAGTTGGAAATAGGGTATAGTATGGGTAGATGTCATATTTCTGTGAAATACAAATTGTCTATGTAAATATTACAACGTGTAATATGGAGGCTAATTAAAAATGGATAATCAACTAAAGAAAAATGTGTGGGAGTCATTCTATGGCCCAAATATGGGTTATGTTTTTGACATGTATGAAAAATACAAGAATGATCCTAGTTCAGTAGACTCATCTGTGAAAGCGCTTTTTGAAGAACTTGGACCACCACCGGCAGATGAGCAAGCAGCGACAGCAGAGTTAGTAAGTGAGGGTATCTCACCGAAAACAATCAAAACGATTACATCCGGAGCAAAATTAATTAGAAGCATTCGTGCATACGGGCACTTAGCCGCTGATATTTATCCGCTTCGCACTAGACCGAAGCCAGATACCAGCTTTTTAGAGCCTGGTTATTATAATCTTACAAAAGAAGATTTAATGGATATTCCAGCGACATATATTTGGGAAGAAGCTCCTCCATTTGTTCATACTGGATGGGACGCCTACGAGCATTTGAAATCTGTTTACACAAAAACCATTGCTTATGAATTTGGACATGTTGACCCTGAAGACGAAAGACAATGGTTAAGAGAGCAGGTTGAAATCAGAGGAGTAGGCTTAAAGCTTACTGCTGATGAAAAGAAACAACTTGCGGAGCGATTAATGAATGTTGATGGCTTTGAAAAGTTCTTACACAAAACGTTCGTTGGTCAAAAGCGTTTCTCAATCGAAGGATTAGATATGCTTGTACCAATGCTTGAACGATTAATCCAAGAGGGCAGTAGTGATGGTACCGACAATATTATGATCGGTATGGCTCACCGCGGCCGTTTAAATGTGCTAGCACATGTTCTTAATAAACCATACGAATTAATTTTCTCTGAATTCCACCATGCACCAAACAAAGATTTAATTCCTTCTGAAGGCTCAAGAGGAATTAACTATGGTTGGTCTGGGGACGTGAAATATCACTTAGGGGCTGACCGCAATTTTAAAGGACCTAAGGAACATACAACCCGAATTAATCTAGCAAACAACCCTAGTCACTTAGAGTTTGTAAACCCTGTTGTGCTAGGAATCACTCGTGCTGTACAGGACAATACGAGAAAAGCTGGCTACCCGGTTCAGGATAAGCAAAGTGCAATTAGTGTACTGATCCACGGTGACGCGGCATTCCCAGGTGAGGGTGTTGTAGCTGAATCATTGAACTTAAGCAGATTAAAAGGATACGAAACGGGCGGATCGGTTCATATCATTGCCAATAATATGGTTGGTTTTACAACAAATAATACAGATTCTCGTTCAACTCGTTTTGCAAGTGACCTTGCAAAAGGATATGAGATTCCAATTGTACGTGTCAATGCGGACGATCCGGAAGCTTGTCTTGCGGCAATTCATTTTGCATATGAATACCGTAAGCGTTTTGAAAAAGATATCTTAATTGATTTAGTTGGATACAGACGCTTTGGTCACAACGAAATGGATGACCCAAGTGTAACACAGCCATTATTGTACAAAATGATTGCAAATCATCCGGTAATCGCTGATAAGTATGGAAATGACCTAGTTGCTGAGAACGTAACAACAGTTGAAGAACTTTCACAAAAACGTGACGATTTCATGCAAAGTCTTCAATCTATTTTTGACGATTTTGTGGAAAATGAAGAGCGTGTGAAGCCGAAGAAGCCGAAAGCTTTATCAGCTATTCCAGAATTCGATACGACAGTACCTGCTGATCTTTTACGCAGCATGAATAAAGGATTATTACAATGGCCAAAATCCATAACTGTTTATCCAAAGCTTGAGAGAATTTTAAAACGCCGTGAAACAGCATTGGATGAAGAGAATAAGGTAGACTGGGCATTGGCTGAAACACTAGCATTCGGATCAGTACTTGCGGAAGGAAAAACAGTTCGATTAACTGGTCAGGATAGTGAAAGAGGGACTTTTGCCCATCGTCATGTTGCCTTAAATGACTATGAAACTAATGAAAAATATGTTCCGTTACACAATATTCCAGAAGCAAAAGCTTCATTCTCAATCTATAACAGCCCATTATCTGAATCTGCTGTTCTTGGATTTGAATACGGTTATAGTGTTCAAGATGAGAATGCGCTTGTCCTTTGGGAAGCACAGTTTGGTGACTTTGTAAACGTAGCACAGCCGATTATTGACCAATTCATTTCATCAGGTCATGCGAAATGGGGACAAAAATCAGGTCTTGTGATGCTTTTACCACATGGATACGAAGGACAAGGTCCAGAGCACTCAAGTGGTAGAGTGGAACGTTTCTTAAATGCAGCTGGGGAAAATAATTGGATTGTTGCGAACGTAACAAGCGCTTCACAATATTTCCATTTATTAAGAAGACAATCATTGCTTACTTCAACTGATGAAGCAAGACCATTGATTGTAATGACTCCAAAGAGTCTACTTCGCCATCCACAAACAGCTTCATCACTAGCTGATTTAACGAATGGAAGCTTCAAGCCATTACTTGAACAGCCAGGAATGGGAACTGAGAAAGAGAAAGTCACTCGCTTAATACTTTGTACTGGTAAAGTTGCAATTGACTTAGCAACAGAAGCTGCTAATTTACCTCCTGAACAAGCACAAAGCTTGCATATTGCTAGAGTGGAACAAATGTATCCATTCCCTAAGCAAGAACTAGAGGAATTAGTAAGCCAATATCCAAACCTACAAGAAGTTGTTTGGGTTCAAGAAGAGCCTAAGAACATGGGTGCGTGGCCAGCTCTACAACCAGTATTAATGGACATTTTATCTGAAGAAATTAAACTAGATTATATTGGTAGACCGAAGCGTTCAAGTCCAGCTACGGGCGACCCAGATATTCATAAACAAGAACAAGCTTGGATTATGCAGGATGCATTGCTTATAGAAAAAGGAGGGAATCAGCAATGATCGAAATCAAAGTTCCAGAACTAGCTGAATCCATTACAGAAGGAACAATTGTTGAATGGTTAAAAAAAGAAGGCGAACTTGTTAACAAAGGTGAGTCCATCGCTGAACTTGAAACAGATAAAGTAAACGTTGAAATTAACAGTGAACATACAGGTGTTATCAAAGAATTCTTATTCAACCCAGGTGATAATGTTGAAGTAGGTCAAGTTATTGCAAAGCTTGATGAAAATGGTTCAGAATCAAGCGCAGCAAGTCCTGCGCCAGAAGCAGCACCTGCTGGAGAGCCTCAAGCGGCAGCTTCAGAAGCAAAACAAGAACCTGTTGCGGCTGAATCAGCTGCAGAGAAGGGCAAGCAAGCAATTGCTTCTCCTGCAGCTAGAAAACGCGCAAGAGAGCTTGGTATTGACTTGAACGAAGTTCCATACAAAGATCCACTTGGACGCGTTCGAGTTGAAGGAGTAGAAGCTTACAAGCAAGTACAAGCTGCTCCAACACCAGCTCCTGCAGCAAAACAGCCTGCAGCAGCACCAGTTGTAAATGACGACCCACGTGTAGAACGTATTAAAATGTCCAGACGTCGTCAAACAATTGCAAAAAAACTTGTTGAAGCACAACATACAGCAGCAATGCTAACAACATTTAATGAAGTTGATATGACAGCTGTTATGGATGTAAGAGCTCGTCGTAAAGATGCTTTCTTCAAAAAGCATGGTGTGAAACTTGGCTTCATGTCATTTTTCACAAAAGCAGTTATCGGAGCACTTAAGCAGTATCCATACGTAAATGCTGAAATTCAAGGGAATGAAATTGTTCTTAAGAACTTCTATGACATTGGTATTGCGGTTTCTGCAGAAGAAGGTTTAGTTGTACCAGTTGTACGTAATGCAGATACATTAAGCTTTGCAGGTATTGAAGCTGAAATCGGTCGACTTGCAGTTAAAGCAAGAGACAATAAATTAGGATTAAGCGACCTTCAAGGTGGAACATTCACCATCACAAATGGTGGAACATTCGGTTCCCTAAACTCAACACCAATTATTAACGCACCACAGGTTGGTATTTTGGGAATGCACAAAATCCAAAGACGCCCTGTTGTTGTAGATAATAATGATACTGTTGAAGTACGTCCAATGATGTATGTGGCATTATCTTATGACCACAGAATCATTGACGGTAAAGATGCTGTTGGATTCCTTGTAAAAGTAAAAGAACTATTAGAAGATCCAGAAGACCTATTATTAGAAGGTTGATTAAATAGTACGGGAAGAAAAGACGTATGAATTGGCATACGTCTTTTCTTTATTTACCAAGGTTTCTAACCGGGGATCGGGTTGTACCTGAACCGATAATTAGACGGAGAAATTCCGCTTAATGCGTAATTATTATTAAAAAGGTCTAAATAAACGGAAAGATTCCGTCTATTGACTTGAAATATGTAGAAATGGAGGGACTTGACTTGAATAGTCGGAAAAACTCCCCTTATATACCCCGAAACGAGCTCCATTTTGCATTTAACCGGAAACCTCCGCTTATTTTGTTTTTTACTCGATCATGAAAAAAACGCTGCTTTCCAGTAGGAAAACAGCGTCTAGTGTATATAGCTCGATCGCCCGGACAAGGCGATTGCATTCAATTTTAGATAACTCCGTGAGCGATCATTGCGTCAGCTACTTTTAAGAAGCCAGCGATGTTAGATCCGTATACAAGGTTTCCTGGATGACCGTATTCTTCAGCAGCATCCATGCTGTGACGGTAGATGGAAGCCATTATGTCTTGTAGCTTGCTGTCCACTTCTTCAAATGTCCAAGCAAGTCTCATGCTATTTTGTGACATTTCAAGAGCAGAAACAGCAACTCCGCCAGCATTAACTGCTTTCCCAGGTCCGAATAGCACATGGCTTTCAAGGAATAAATCAACTGCTTCTAATGTGGAAGGCATGTTTGCACCTTCACCAACTGCTTTTACTCCATTTGAAATAAGAGTTTGTGCAGAATCACTATCAATTTCATTTTGGGTTGCACACGGTAGTGCAATATCACAAGGAATTGACCATATACCAGAGCAGCCTTCAACATATTCTGCTTCTGGGTGCTCTAACACATATTCCTTTATACGTTTACGCTCTACTTCTTTGATGCGTCTGATTGTTTCTAAGTCTAAGCCATTTTCATCGTAGATATAGCCGTTTGAGTCACTACATGCAATAACCGTTGCGCCAAGCTGTTGAGCTTTTTCAATCGCATAAATAGAAACATTACCAGAACCTGAAACAACTACTGTGCTTCCTTCGAAAGAAAGACCTTGTTCTTTAAGCATTTCCTCAACAAAGTAGACAGTTCCGTAGCCTGTTGCTTCCGTACGAGCTAAACTACCGCCATACCCAAGTCCTTTTCCAGTAAATACACCTGCTTCAAAACTGCCGCGCAGCCTTTTGTATTGACCGAACATGTAGCCAACTTCTCTTGCACCTACACCGATATCCCCAGCTGGAACATCGATGTCCGGTCCAATATGTCTGGTTAGTTCTGTCATAAAGCTTTGTGTAAAACGCATGATTTCATTTTCTGATTTACCTTTTGGATCAAAATCAGATCCACCTTTTCCTCCACCAATTGGTAGACCAGTTAAGGAGTTTTTAAGAATTTGTTCAAAGCCGAGAAACTTGATGATACTTGCATTAACGGAAGGGTGGAAACGCAAACCGCCTTTATACGGGCCAAGTGCAGAGTTAAACTGAACACGATAGCCACGATTTACATGAATTTGACCTTGGTCATCTACCCAAGGTACACGGAATGTAATCATTCTTTCCGGTTCAACGATTCTTTCCAAAATAGCGTGTTGCATATATTTTGGATTCTTAGCAAATACAGGTACAAGCGATAGGAAAATTTCTTTCACCGCCTGATGAAACTCTGGTTCATGAGGATTTCTCTTCTTAACCTCCTCATATACTTTGTTCATATAATCGGTAGCTTGTTTTAACTCTGGTACAGGAATAGACTGTTCGATCATAGCCATCGTGTACATTCACCCTTTCTTTGCTATATATTTGTTAGTACATAATCAACGGACAATAAATTTTTTGTTAATTCTTGATATTAATTATTTTATAATGAATAATTAATCTAAACAATATTAATAAAAGATATAATTGATGCCGAAATTAGATGGATGGAGGAGGAAGCCCAGTGGAACTCAGACAACTGACCTATTTTATTGAAGTCGCTAAGCGAGAACATGTGACGGAAGCGGCAAATTCAATGCATATTGCCCAATCAGCTGTTAGCAGGCAGTTATTCAATCTTGAAGCTGAATTAGGTGTAGATTTATTTATACGTGATGGACGAAATGTGAAACTAACGGCAATTGGAAAAGTTTTTTTAGATCATGTCGAGCAGGCATTAAATGTCTTAGATAATGCAAAACGTGAGATTGAAGAATATTTGGATCCAGAACGCGGGACAATTCGGATTGGATTTCCAAGTAGCCTAGCTGCTCATACACTGCCAACAGTTGTATCCGCATTTCGAGATAAACATCCGCAAGTGAAATTTTCATTGTCACAAGGTAATTACTATTCATTAGTGGAGCGAGTGAAGACTGGAGAGATTGATATGGCCTTGCTTGGACCTGTACCAAACCAGGAAAAGAAACTCATCGGAACCACTTTATTTACCGATAAAATGGTAGCACTTTTGCATCGCTCACACCCACTGTCTTCCAATAAATCATTAAGTCTTAGTCAGTTAAAGGAAGAGCAATTTGTATTATTTCCTAATGGCTTTGTGTTACGGGATATAATCGTAAAAGCATGTAACCAACTCGGGTTTCAGCCGACTGTTACCTTTGAGGGAGAAGATATTGATGCAATCAAGGGACTTGTGTCTGCGGGACTTGGAATCACAATCATACCTGAAGCCACCTTGGTAGAAAATATTCCACATTCGACTGTGAAATTACCGATTGTTCACCCAGAGGTGACCCGTTCAGTTGGCGTTATTATTCCCAAAGAGCGAAAATTGCTACCAACAGAACAGATCTTTTATGAGTTTTTAAAGGATTATTTTTCATTTTTGGACAAGTTTCAATATTAATCCTCGTTGTATTTCCTCGGAAATAGGAGAATATTGTCGGTTAATGGGGAGCCAAGGGGGCTCCTCATTTCGTTTTATCCTACTAATTTCAAGCCGACTGCTGAACTGATGATAAGACCAATAAATACGAATCGTTTCCAGTCTTTTGGCTCGCCATATAGGAGCATTCCTAAGATGGCTCCCCCTGAAGCACCAATCCCAGTCCATACGGCATATGCTGTGCCCATGGGCAAAGATTTCATTGCAATGCTTAGAAACAGGAAACTTCCGCCGAAAGCGGCAAGGAGTAAAACAAAGGATTTCCAGTTATTCTTTTTATGAAATTGATTGATCATCACGACTCTTAACATTTCTAAAAGTCCAGCAAGTATAAGCGATAACCATGCCATTATCCTTCAACTCCTTGTGTATTTTCCTCTTTTGTAACAAGCTTTAGCCCAATAACACCTACTAATTGCAGACCAATTAATAGAAGCTTTGTTAATTTGACAGGCTCGTTAAAAATAATATCTCAGATAAAACTGTTCCTGCGGTACCAAGCCCAACAACAAAAACAGCGTAAACAGTTCCGACCAGCAATTTTTTGCCAGCATCAATTAAAGCGTAAAAACTGATGAAAATGGCAATTGCTGTACCTGTCCATGTCCAAAAACTATCCGCATGCTTTAAGCCAATCACCCAAAACACTTCAAAAAATCCGCAAAAAAGACTTTCATCCATCCAAAGTTCATTTATAATTCCCCCTTAATAGATCGGTTATAAATAAAAAACCCGAGAGATTATAACAAATGTATAATCTCCCAGGCTTTTATCCCTCCGTGGCATAGCGAATTTGCTATGAGTTTTCTCTCGGACCAGACTAGCTATTAAGCTACGGAACCATAGAAAACCTTTTTATTCAACTCATGCGTTATACAATAGAAGCATTTTTGTAGAAAGAGGTAAAAATTACACATGATTGTATTTGGATGATAATGAATGTTTTTGGTTGATTTGTGAAATGGGTTTCAATATAATGAGAGTACAATCCGATCATTAAGGAAGTGACAGGATGTTAACTCCGGAAAGACATCAGTTTATTTTATCCTTATTAAAGGAACAAGGTGTAGTGAAGCTTCAAGAACTAGTCGAAAGAACGAATTCGTCGGAATCAACAATCCGCCGTGATTTAGTTCAGCTTGAAAATGAGAATAAATTAAGAAGGGTTCATGGCGGAGCGTCATTAGTCCAAGGAAGCCGAATGGAACCGACTTATATAGAAAAAACGGATAAGAACTTGAAGGAAAAAAGGGCAATAGCAAAATATGCGTCACAGGTTATTCATGATGGAGACTCCATTTATTTGGATGCTGGGACTACCACCTTGCAAATGATCCCTTTTCTTAATCAAGAAGGGCTAACGGTTGTAACCAATGGTGTCAATTTAATTGAACCTTTGCTTGAAAAAGGGATTGCAACTTACTTAATTGGTGGAATTGTAAAACCCCAAACAAAGGCATTGATTGGAAGTAGGGCATTATCGAGCTTAAACCTTTATCGGTTTGATAAATGCTTTTTAGGGGTGAATGGGATTGACATGAAGTATGGATTTACAACCCCAGACCCAGAAGAGGCATTAATCAAACAAACAGCTCTGTCCTTGTCAAAGGAGGCTTTTGTCTTAGCCGACCATTCTAAGTTCAACGAGGTTTCTTTTTCAAAAATATCTTCATTAACGGATGCTATTTTAATAACAGATGATGGGTTAACAAATAATGAGTTTAAATCCTATCAACAACATATCAACATAAAGGTCGTGACAACATGATTTACACGGTGACGTTAAATCCCTCCATCGATTATTTTATTGAGGTGGATGACTTTAACGTGGGAGAATTAAACCGCATTAAAAATGATCGAAAAAGCCCAGGTGGAAAAGGGATTAATGTTTCCACTGTCTTGCAAAATGTCGGAACGAAAAGTGTAGCATTAGGATTTATTGGCGGTTTTACAGGACAATTTTTGAATGATGCTTTAAAGGAAAGGAACATCAAGACTGACTTTATCGCTGTTGAAGGTGACACAAGAATTAATGTAAAGCTTCATTCAAATGTAGAGACTGAGATAAACGGATCAGGTCCGCAAATTACATCAACTGAACTAGAACAACTTTTAGACAAGTTTAATCATCTGCGAAAAGGGGATGTGCTGGTTCTTGCAGGGAGTATCCCTGCATCATTGCCAACGACCTTATATAAACAGGTAGCGAAAAACCTAAAGGACAAGCAGGTAAAAATCGTTGTGGACGCCACAAAGGATTTATTAGTAGAAGTGCTTCCCTTTAAACCGTTTTTAATCAAACCAAACCATCATGAACTTGCTGAAATATTTGATGTTGAAATAAACAATGCAGAAGAAGCCATCCCCTATGGGAAAAAGCTCATTGAAATGGGAGCCGAGCATGTCATTGTTTCAATGGCAGACAAGGGTAGCTTGCTATTTGTGGGGGATGAGGTCTATTTTGCAAACATTCCTGAAGGGAAGCTTGTTAGTTCAGTAGGCGCAGGCGATTCTGTGGTAGCGGGGTTTATTGCTTCATATTCAAAAAATCAAAATGCAATAGAGGCCTTTCGCTTTGGAGCAACTGCCGGCAGTGCAACGGCCTATTCAGAAGGATTGGCGACGGAAGAAAAGATAAATGAATTGATTTCACAGATACAGGTGAAAAAGTTATAGAAAGGAACATGCGGCATGAGAATTACAGACCTTTTGAAGAAGGATACAATCATTATTGAGCTTTCTTCTTCATCAAAGCTTGATGTTATCGATGAATTAGTCTCGAAGCTTGACGAAGCGGGACGTCTTCAAGATAAGGAACAGTATAAACAAGCGATATTAACAAGGGAGAGCCAAAGTACAACTGGAATTGGTGAAGGAATTGCGATTCCACATGCGAAGACGGCAGCGGTAAAAACACCTGCAATTGCATTTGGACGCTCAACGGCTGGGGTTGATTATGAATCATTGGATGGTCAGCCAAGTCATTTATTTTTCATGATTGCTGCAAGTGAAGGGGCAAATAATGCCCATCTTGAAACATTATCAAGCTTGTCCTCGTTGTTGATGGATGTTAGCTTTCGTGAAAAATTAATGAAGGTTCAATCTCCAGACGAGCTCATCGATGTCATTAATGAAAAAGAAAATGAGTCAAATGAAGAAGAAGTGCCAGTTGAGATAAAAGAAGGACAGAAAAAGGTTCTTGCGGTAACAGCTTGCCCAACTGGAATTGCCCATACGTATATGGCTGCAGACGCTTTAAAAGCGAAAGCAAAAGAGATGAAAATAGATTTTAAGGTCGAAACGAATGGTTCAACTGGTGTGAAAAATGCCCTTACTCAAGCAGAAATTGATGACGCGGTTGCCATCATTGTAGCAGCGGATAAACAGGTGGAAATGGCACGTTTTAACGGTAAAAAAGTGATACAGGTTCCGGTTGCTCAAGGAATTCGCAAACCCGAGGAATTGTTAACGAAGGCCATTAACCAGGATGCGCCAACCTACCATGCTGAGCAAACTACAAAGCAAAAGGCAGAAGGTGGAGAAAGAAGTGGCTTTTATAAGCACTTAATGAATGGTGTCTCCAACATGCTTCCGTTCGTTGTTGGTGGCGGGTTGTTGATTGCGATTTCATTCATTTTTGGGATTCATGCTTCTGACCCTGCGGATCCTTCCTATAATCCGATAGCAGGAGCACTCATGACAATCGGTGGTTCGAATGCTTTTCAATTAATGATTCCTGTGTTAGCTGGATTTATTGCAATGAGTATTGCGGACCGACCAGGATTAGCACCAGGTATGATTGGCGGCTTAATGGCGACAACAGGTGGAGCAGGATTTTTAGGCGGACTTATTGCCGGATTCCTTGCGGGTTATGTTGTGCTTCTAGTGAAGAAAGTATTTTCAGGTTTACCATCATCATTTGAAGGTCTTAAACCAGTATTGATTTATCCGTTCTTTGGGATTTTAATTACAGGCGTGGTTATGTATGTGCTTGTTGGACCATTAAAATCTGTGATGGACGGGTTGACTGCATGGCTTGAAGGTTTGGGAACAGGAAACTTAGTAGTGCTTGGATTAATTTTAGGCGGAATGATGTCGATTGATATGGGTGGACCAATTAATAAGGCTGCATTTACCTTTGGGATTGCAATGATTGATGCCGGGAATTATGCACCACATGCAGCAATTATGGCAGGTGGGATGACACCGCCACTAGGACTAGCTTTAGCGACAACACTCTTTAAAAATAAGTTTACAAAACAAGAACGTGAAGCTGGTAAAACAGCTTATTTCATGGGAGCATCGTTTATTACAGAGGGTGCAATTCCATTCGCGGCAGCTGACCCAGGAAGAGTAATCCCTTCTGCAGTCATTGGTTCTGCAGTAACGGGCGCTCTTACAATGCTGTTTGGAATCGGTTTGCCAGCTCCACATGGTGGAATTTTTGTGATTCCTTTTGTAACAGGTAGTTGGGCGTTATATGTACTTGCTATCATCATTGGCACAATCATAACAGCACTGTTAGTTGGATTCCTGAAAAAACCGATTAAATAAGAATAAAGACCCCGCGCTTAGTGCACGGGGTTATTTTTATGAGATTGGGGCATAAAAGAAAAATTTCGAGTAACAAAATAATTTGTCAAATTCAGGGGAAACGGCTTATAATTCGAAATAGGTAGAAGGAAGTCATAAGGAGAGAATAAGATGATTCAACGCTTTTTTACATATTACAAGCCACACCGGACGCTGTTTCTAATTGATTTCAGCTGTGCGGTTATTGTTGCGTTATTAGAGCTTGCCTTTCCGCTCGCGGTGCAATGGTTCATTGATAAACTCTTGCCAACCAAAGACTGGTCCGCAATCGTCTGGGTAAGCATAGGTTTGTTAGTTTTATATTTAGTTAGTTCGGGACTGCAATTTATCGTGGGCTATTGGGGACATAAGCTCGGAATTAATATTGAAACCGATATGAGGCAACAGCTATTCCAGCATGTCCAAAGGCAATCGTTTCGCTTTTTCGATAATACAAAAACAGGTCATGTAATGAGTAGGATTACGAATGATTTATTTGATATTGGTGAGCTTGCCCACCATGGACCTGAGGATTTATTCATCGCCATCATGACCTTTGTCGGTGCATTTTGGATTATGCTAACGATTAATGTGAAGCTTGCGTTAATTGCAATCATTGTTGTACCATTTTTAATTTGGCTGATTGCCTATTCGAATGTTCGTATGAATCGTGCGTGGAAGTCGATGTATAGTAATATTGCAGATGTCAATGCACGGGTTGAGGACAGCGTTGCTGGGGCGCGAGTGGTCCAATCCTTCACAAATGAAGAATTCGAGATCTCTAGGTTTAAGGTAGACAATCGTAAGTTCCGTCGCTCTAAGCTTGGTGCCTATAAGGTAATGGGATCAACATCTGCAGGGATCTACCTCATGACACGCTTGTTTGTATTAATAGTGTTAGTTGTCGGTGCATGGCTAAGCTTTAACGGGCAGCTTACATACGGGGAACTAGTCGGATTTGTACTGTACGTTAATGTTCTTTTTAAACCAATTGATAAAATAAGTGCCTTATTGGAGCTTTATCCAAAGGGGATGGCTGGGTTCAAACGGTTTACAGAGCTGCTTGATATGGAGCCAGAGGTGGAGGATGCAAAGGATGCAGTAGCAGTACCATCTCTTCGTGGTGATATCGCGTTTGACCATGTCACATTTGGTTATGATGAAAAGCAGGGACCGGTTTTAAAGAATATTAATCTAAAGGTTCATGCAGGAGAAACCGTGGCGTTTGTCGGACCATCTGGAGCAGGGAAAACGACGATTTGTTCATTAATTCCTCGTTTCTACGATGTTAATGGTGGTTCAATTTCAATTGACGGAATGGATATCCGAAAAATGACAAAGCAGTCATTGCGTTCCCAAATTGGAATCGTACAGCAGGATGTTTTCCTTTTCACAGGAACATTAAAGGAAAATATTGCGTACGGGATGCTAGGAGCAACGGATGAACAAATCGAGGAAGCAGCAAAGCGAGCGCATTTAGAAGAATTTATCGCAGGATTGCCAGATGGGTATGAGACACAGGTTGGAGAACGTGGACTTAAGCTATCAGGTGGTCAAAAGCAGCGAATTGCAATTGCAAGAATGTTCTTGAAAAATCCGCCAATCTTAATCTTGGATGAGGCCACTTCAGCATTAGATACAGAAACGGAACAAATCATTCAAAAAGCATTAACAGAGCTATCTAAGAATCGAACTACACTTGTCATTGCACATCGATTGGCAACAATCCGAAATGCAGACCGCATTGTAGTGGTGACGGAAGATGGCATCGCAGAACAAGGTGGACATGATGAACTGCTTGAAAAAGGTGGTATCTTCGCAAATCTACACCAGGTTCAGTATCAATCATAGGAAATAAAAAGACTCGTGCCGTTTTGGACACGAGTCTTTTTTAGTGTCAAGCTCCAGGCGTCATCGGATCGAGGTCATAAGCCAATCACTTCGGAAGGTAAAGTGCACCTTCTGTCAGTGCTTGTCTTATGCTTGTCACCGATAGCGGAAGCATTAAGCTTATTCTTATAATTTAAATGAACTTTTTAAAGAAACACTTCGGTTAAAGACAAGATGGTCTTTCGTTGTGTGCTTCGAATCCACATTGAAGTAGCCATGTCTAAAGAATTGAAACTTATCCTGTGGCTTTACATCTTTCATGTTAGGCTCAACGAAACCATTTAAAACCTCAAGGGAGTTTGGATTGACAAAATCAAGAAATGTTTTGTCGTCTTCTTCCTCATTTTCTTCCGCATCCAAAATAAGTGGCTCATAGAGACGGAATTCTGCAGGCACCGCTTGTGTAGCCTCAACCCAGTGAATCGTACCTTTTACCTTACGACCGGTAAAGCCAGTACCACTCTTTGTTTCAGGGTCGTACGTACAACGAAGCTCGACCACTTTTCCTTCCTCGTCCTTGATGACTTCTTCACATTTAATGAAGTATGCATGCTTTAGACGCACTTCATTACCAGGGAAGAGACGGAAATACTTTTTCGGCGGGTTTTCCATGAAATCCTCTTGTTCGATATAAATCTCACGAGAAAATGGAATTTGTCTGATTCCCATATCTGGATTTTCCGGGTTAATCTCCGCATCGAGCATTTCGACTTGTCCTTCTGGATAGTTCGTAATCACGACTTTGAGTGGATTGATGATACCCATTGTTCGTGGTGCTTTAAGCTTTAAATCTTCACGAACGAAATGCTCTAGCATTTGTGTATCAACAGTTCCGTTGTTTTTCGCAACCCCTAGTTCACGGCAGAAGTTGCGGATTGCTTCAGCTGTATACCCTTTTCGTCTTAGCCCAGAAATGGTAGGCATGCGTGGGTCATCCCAGCCATCAACATAAGATTCCTCAACAAGCTGCTTCAACTTACGCTTACTCATGACGGTATTTGTTAAATTGATGCGGCCGAATTCAATTTGTTGTGGCTTTTTCTCCATTTCGCAATGCTCAACTACCCAATTGTAAAAAGGACGTTGGTCCTCGAACTCAATCGTACAAATGGAGTGAGTTACACCCTCAATTGCATCCTCAAGTGGATGAGCAAAGGCATACAACGGATAGATGCACCATTTATCACCTGTATTATGATGAGTTGTATGAGAAATTCGGTAAATAACAGGGTCGCGTAAATTGATGTTCGGTGACTTCATATCAATTTTTGCACGTAACACTTTTTCTCCATTTTCGTACTTACCAGCGCGCATGTTTTCAAATAACTCAAGGTTTTCCTCGATTGAGCGGTCGCGATATGGACTTTCTTTTCCAGGCTCTGTGAGTGTTCCGCGATATTCACGGATCTCATCTGCGCTTAAATCATCCACATACGCAAGACCTTTTTTAATAAGTAAAACAGCGCGGTTATACATCTCTTCAAAGTAGTCCGATGCAAAAAATAAACCTTCCCAGTCATACCCAAGCCATTTTACATCCTCTTTAATCGCGTTCACAAATTCAATATCCTCTTTTAAAGGATTCGTATCATCAAAACGAAGGTTTGTTTTGCCTTTGAATTCATCTGCCAGGTCAAAATTCAGCACGATGGATTTAGCGTGTCCGATATGTAAGTATCCGTTTGGTTCTGGAGGAAAGCGCGTAACGACATGATCGCGTTTACCTGTTTCTAAATCGTCGATTATGATATTCCTAATAAAATTTGAAACATTATTATTCTCCACGGTCATAACCTCTTTCGTTATCCTGTACTGGACGCTCAATTATCATGATTGTCACACTTCTTTTTGAACATCCTATAATGGATGAATATATCATAAATCCAGAATAATTACCATTATTCTCATGTTTACCAAAGTTTGAGTTGATTATGAGGGTGTCTTTCAATTAAGATTTACTGTATGTGATTTTTTAACCATTGGAGCGAATGTTTATGGAGAAAAAGAGTGAAATTGTAGAGATCTGTTTGTTAGCGGGGAAAATCATGCTGGAAAGTGGTGCCGAGACGTATCGAGTTGAGGATACGATGAACCGGATGGCAGCAGCGTTTGGGATTTTAACGTCCCATAGTTATGTGACTCCTACCGCAATCATGTTTTCAGCTAGTCAGACAGAACCAACCAATTTAATCCGGATAAATGAACGGTCTACAGATTTAGAAAAAGTAACCATCACAAACAGCATTTCCCGCAAAATCAGCAGCGGGGATTTAACGCTTGAAGAGGCAAAAATGGAACTTGATGAACTTTCAAAAAAGGATCTTTCCTATCCAATTTGGATTCAAATTTTGGCATCAGCCATAGCTAGTGGCTGTTTTACAATCATGTTCTTTGGGACCTGGACGGATTTTTTACCAGCTTGTGTTGCAGGGGGAGTTGGCTTCGCCTTTTTTATCTTCATTCATAAGTTAATTCGAATCAAATTTTTTTCAGAGATTTTGGCTTCATTTTTGATAGGAATCGTTGCTTATCTTTTTATCATTACAGGGGTGGGGGCAGAGCTTGATAAAATTATCATAGGCTCTGTGATGCCACTTGTACCTGGTTTGTTAATCACCAATGCGATCAGGGATTTGATTGCGGGTCACCTTGTTTCAGGGCTCTCCAAAGGTGCAGAAGCATTTTTAACTGCACTAGCAATTGGTACCGGGATTGCTGTTGTGCTCGCTATTTTCTAATCTGAAAGGAGTTTATTATGCTTTCCCATTTGGTTACAAGCTTAATTGCTTCAAGTACATTTGGAATCATATTCAACGTTCCGAAAAGGTCTCTTATAAAATGTGGACTTGTGGGAATGTTGGGTTGGATGTTATATATCCTATTATTTTGGCAAGGGGTTGATGCGGTTTATGCAACGCTTGCTGCCTCTGTTTTAGTTGGAATCATCAGCCATATCTTTGCAAAAACATATAAAAACCCAGTGATTATCTATAGTATTGTCGGAATTATTCCATTGGTACCCGGTGGAATTGCATATAATGCGATGCGGAATTTTGTTGAAAATGACTATTCCACGGCTTTATCGCTTGCGGCAAGAGCGTTTATGATCTCAGGTGCAATTGCATTCGGGCTCGTCATATCAGAGGTGCTAAATCAGTTGATTATTAGAAGAAGAAAAAAAGAGAAGCTTCCAGGATCTTGAATTCCAGGAGGTTTTTTTAGGCTCGGGTTAGTTTTTAGCTAAAGTCGATAGAAAAAAAGTCCTTTAAAGATTCGTGAAATTTAAAGGATTTTTTGCATATTCATAGAAAATAAGGATTAGAAAACCCATTTAGATACTTAAACACCATCTTTCATCTCAGAAAGGAGACGTGTATGAGCAAAAACGACGGCATTTACGATGATTTATCAAAGGACATGACGTATGGGGATTATCTTCAGTTAGATTCTTTGCTTTCAAGCCAGCATCGCCTTTCTAAGCACCATGATGAGATGCTGTTTATCATCATCCACCAAACAAGTGAGCTTTGGATGAAGCTAATTTTGCATGAGGTCAATGCTGCGAAAACATCGATTTTAAAAAATGATCTCGAACCAGCGTTTAAAATGCTATCAAGGGTCTCTCGAATCCAGCAGCAATTGATTCAATCCTGGGATGTTCTATCAACGTTAACACCTTCGGAATATATGGAATTTAGGGGGACACTCGGAAAGTCTTCAGGCTTCCAATCCTATCAAAATCGGTTAATCGAGTTTTCTTTCGGCCATAAGAAACCGAATGTGCTAGGTGTCTATAAGCATCAACCCGAAGTTTACAAACAGGTCGAGTCTGCACTTAAAGAAAAAAGCATTTACGATGCAGCCATTCTAGCCCTTTCAACACGGGGCTTTAAAATTGACAAAGCATGCCTTGTGCGGGATTGGACAAAGGACTACAAAGCGAATGAAAGTGTCGAACAGGCCTGGTTAGAAGTCTATCAAAATATAGATAAGTATTGGGATTTTTACGAGCTTGCGGAGAAGCTAGTAGATATTGAAGCCCACCAGCAGAAATGGCGCTATAACCACATGATTACCGTTGAAAGAATTATCGGTTATAAGAGGGGGACAGGTGGATCTGCAGGAGTTGAATATTTGAAGCAGGTCACCAACCATCGTTTTTTCCCAGAGCTGTGGAGTATACGGACGAGATTATAGAAGGAGCATACCTAAACAATGGATATTCAAATTCAAGCTGTTTCAAAAGAGGAAGAAGATGTTTTACATCATCTCATGCAATATTATATTTACGAATTTACCCAGTATATGAGTAGTATACGGATTAATGAAGATGGACGTTTTGAAAGGTTTGATCTTGATGTCTACTGGACGGATCGTAATCATCATGCATATTTTGTAAAAGTGGATGGTTTGCTTGCAGGCTTTGTATTAATGCAAAGTCAAACGGAAGAGGAGCCTAATTCGATAGAAGAATTTTTTATAATGAGAGGCTACGAGGGAAAAGGAATCGGATCAAATGTTGCCGAGAAGATCTTTGCTAAGTATCCTGGCAAGTGGTATGTACAACAGTCGGAAAAGAATGAACGAGCCCGGACTTTTTGGAGAAATATCATTTCAAAATGTACAAAGGGTAACTATGAGGAACGATTTGATGAAAGAAACTGTTCGATTCAGGAGTTTATCATTTAAGAGCGATTGATGTAACCGGAAAAAGAAAATTAGCGGAGGTTTTCCGGTTAAATACAGAATGGAACTCGTTTAGGGATAAATAAAGGGAGTGTTTCCGACTATACAAAGAAATACCTCGCATTTTCGCATTTTCTGAGTCAATAGGCGGAATCTCTCCGTCTATATGAGCGTTTTTTAACGATAATTCCAAATTAGGCGGAATTTTTCCGTCTATTTATCAGCCCTAGCGCTTAACCAGGGCATTCATTAGGCAAACTCCTTACTTTAGGATAAACTCATCAAAAGGCAAGTAATAAACGGGATAATTCTTAAGCTCCTCAAAGCCAATTTTTTTCGCAATCACGATGGAGTCTTTACGAAACGACTCTGTTGTCCAGTGCGGGTTTCCACCTCGACTTAAGCATTCCTTGATAAATGCACTTGCCATTGCGGTCGCTAGCCCTTTGCCACGGTGGCTGGGCTCATAAGTGTTAATTCCAATCTCGTATTCATTTTTCGAAACAAAGACGGACAGACAAGTCCCAATTACGGTTGAACCTTGAACGACGGCATAGCCAAAGCCTTTTTGAAAAAATGACTCCAGGGATTCGCCCCAAAACTTAATGACTTCATTTCTCACAATGTGAACTTCATCCCAATCCATTAACTCCCGGTTAATTGGTTTCATCTCATAACCCTTAGGAATTCCCTTCGTATCGTCTGGATTAAACCATTCTCGATGAAAAACAAACGGTACACGTTCACCTTTAAGAAGTGGAACTCGCATAAAAATGGATTCAATGGATCCATTCCAGTCATGGTTTGGGTAAATTTCTAGATTTAGTGTATCTTCCTCTGGAAGTGCCTCAAGCCGGACCACGGTTGCGATATATTCCTCAAGTGCCAAATTAAACTTCTCATTATCAACCTTCCCGCAAAGATAGAACATCTCATTTTTCGCCCAGATAAAAGCTGTCTTGGGATCAATTAGATTATCTACATAAATCTCTCCAGGGTTATTCCCATCGATGACTCCGTTGATAACTGGGTGGTTCTCTAACCCATGAAGGAGCGGTTTAACTTTTTCAAAGTAAATTTTTTCAAGCTTGGCAATCATTTTCCCCACAACCTTTATTAGACGATATTTGAATTAATTATAATGGATTCTGAGGATCCCTTAGAAGAATATTTTTTAAAACGTATAAAATTCCTTTTGTCCTTGAGAGAATTGTGTAAAATAAAGAGGAATGAAATGTAATGGAGGAAATGCCATGGTGACGATGAAGGAAATAGCGAGGCTGGCAAATGTCTCAAGCGCAACTGTTTCGCGGGTGTTGAATAATTCAGGATATGTGAGTGATGACGTTCGAAAACGAATTTTAAAAATCATTGACGAAACAGGCTATATCCCAAGTGAACATGCAAAAGCGTTGCGGACAAAGCAATCCAATGTCATTGGTGTCATTTTACCAAAGTTGAGTACAGAGACAGCAAGTAGGATTGTCAATGGAATTAGTGAAGAATTGGCAAAACACGGCTATCAAATCTTACTTACAAATACAAATCTTGATCCGAAAAAAGAAATTGAGTATGTGAAGCTTTTAAAAAGTAAACAGGTTGATGGAATCATTCTGCTTGCGACCAATCGGGGTGAGGAGCTTCTTAATGAAATTAACAAACTCCGGATTCCATTTGTTGCGACTGGTCAAGAGATGGAGGGTGTACCTTCTGTTATTAACAATAACTTCCAGGCCGCAAAGGAAATCACCAATCTTTTAATTGAAAAAGGTCATCGTAACATAGCTTTTATCGGTGTCGATGAGGCAGATTATGAGGTTGGCTATAAGCGTAAAGATGGATACTTAGCAGCATTAAAGGAAAACCAACTACCTGTTGTTGACCATTGGATTGGAAAGGCAGAATTCAGCATTGAATCAGGCTATTCGACGGCTAAGGAAATTTTTGAAGTTTCTTCTGAAAAACCGACTGCAATTGTTGGTGTTACAGATCGTTTGGCAATAGGGGCGATGGAATACCTGAAAGAACAGGGCTTGAAGGTTCCTAATGATGTCGCCTTAACTGGTATGGGGGCTTCTGATTTATCAAAGTATGTTCATCCGAAATTAACGACGATCGACTTTCTTAGTGAACATACTGGAGCTGAGGCGGCAAAGACATTGCTACGGATTTTACAGGAAGGGATTTCCTTAGAAAAAAAACAAATCGACTATAGACTAATAATTCGAGATAGTATATAATCAGTTTCGTGATGGGTGTGTAATCGATTACACACAACCATCCGATTTTTTTACAGCAATGTGTAATCGATTACCTAGTATATGTAATCGATACCACACAAACGCTATTTTTATAGGGGTGAAGAGTAAATGTCAGAAAATCGTCGAATTGCTGAAGAAATTATCGAGGCAGTTGGGGGTCAAGAAAATATTCTCTCTGCTGCACACTGTGCAACAAGATTACGAATTATGGTTCAAGACAAAGAAAAAATCAATCAAGAAAAAGTTGAAAATGTAGATAAGGTGAAAGGAGCATTCTTTAATTCAGGTCAATTCCAGGTCATTCTGGGTACAGGAACAGTAAACCGCATTTATGAAGAGGTTGAAAAGATTGGAATTGAAACAACAACAAAAGCAGACCAATCAAAAGAAGCCGCGAAAAGCGGGAATGTCTTTCAACGAGCTGTAAGGTCATTCGGTGACGTGTTTGTCCCGATTATTCCGGCACTAGTTGCAACAGGTCTTTTCATGGGTGTTCGTGGATTAGTGATGCAAGAGCAAATTCTAGCATGGTTTGGTTTAACAACTGCTGATATCTCACAAAACTTCATTTTATTTACACAAATCTTAACAGATACTGCGTTTATTTTCTTACCTGCTCTAGTAGCATGGTCAACATTCCGTGTATTTGGAGGGAATCCAACAATCGGACTTGTACTCGGACTCATGCTTGTAAGCCCATCCTTGCCAAACGCTTGGGGAGTAGCTGGAGGTGATGTGGATCCAATAAAATTCTTTGGATTCATCCCGGTAGTAGGTTACCAAGGTTCCGTTATCCCAGCCTTTATCACAGGTATTGTAGGTGCAAAGCTTGAAAAATGGATTCGTAAACGTGTTCCAGAAGCACTAGATTTAATTGTAACACCATTTTTAACATTACTTATCATGATTGCATTAGCCCTGTTTGCAATCGGACCAGTATTCCACACAGTTGAAAATATCATTTTAGACGCTACAGTAGCAGTACTTGAATGGCCATTTGGTTTAGCGGGATTAATTATCGGATTCCTTAATCAAATTATCGTTATTACAGGTGTTCACCATGTCTTTAACCTATTAGAGATTCAATTACTTGAAAAATTCGGCTTCAACCCATATAACGCAATCGTGACATGTGCAGTTGCAGCACAAGGCGGAGCAGCGTTAGCAGTAGGGTTAAAAACAAAATCTGTAAAATTAAAAGCTTTAGCATTACCATCAACATTATCTGCCTTTTTAGGTATCACAGAACCAGCTATTTTTGGGGTAAACCTTCGTTATGTGAAACCATTTATCATGGGACTTATTGGTGGTGGTGTAGGAGGTTTCTTGGCCTCAATCCTTGGACTTAAAGCAACAGGGATGGCAATCACGGTAATCCCGGGAACATTGCTTTATTTAAACGGACAAATTTTACTCTATATCTTAGTGAACGTAGTAGCAATTGCAGTTGCCTTCATTCTTACTTGGATGTTTGGGTACTCAGATAAAATGCAAGAAAAATAAGAAATGTGCAAGGCGCCCCAATTCCAGCTAAGGGCAGGCACGTCCTGTGCCTAACGCTGGAATCCTTGCCGTCCTGGCAGAGACGACAAGCATAAGACGAGCGCTGANNTGGCTTAGACCAGAGAGCTGATGGCACCTGAAACTAGACAAAAACAGAGGGCAAGTAATCTTTACTTGCCTTCTTTACGTAAGGAGTACATCATGAATCAGCATGAATTAATCGAAAAAGCAAATCAGGAAGTTTTACGAAATAGGGAGAAGGTAGAAAATGATCCGTACCGTTTGCGATTTCACTTGATGCCACCGGCGGGTTTGCTTAATGACCCAAATGGGTTCATTCAGTATAAGGGAGTTTACCATCTCTTTTACCAATG
>NZ_JBALOX010000021.1:77444-79390 GCF_036965165.1 Bacillus sp. JJ1521
ATGGCTTAACTTTTGATAAAAAGGGACCTGTCATCCACCTTCCAGATGGCTATACAGCCCATTTTCGTGACCCAAAGGTATGGAAAAAGGGCGATACTTGGTATATGGTACTCGGTGCACAGGATCTTCATGAA
The DNA here is from genome assembly GCF_036965165.1 of Bacillus sp. JJ1521. Taxonomy (NCBI): domain Bacteria; kingdom Bacillati; phylum Bacillota; class Bacilli; order Caryophanales; family Bacillaceae; genus Bacillus; species Bacillus sp. JJ1521. The sequence goes on from NZ_JBALOX010000021.1 coordinate 77,579, forward strand.
CAAGGGAAGGTTGTTCTTTATTCTTCCCATGACTTAACCAAATGGGATTTCCACGGCGCAATTACGGGTTCGGAGATGAACGAATTAGGGTCGTTTGGCTATATGTGGGAGTGTCCTGATTTATTTGAGTTAGAAGGAAAAGATATCCTGCTTGTTTCGCCCCAGGGGCTTGAGCCAGAGGGTGATTTGTATCATAATTTATTTCAAGCGGGCTACTTTGTAGGTGAGTTAGATTACGAAAAGGCATCCTACAAGCATGGTGATTTCACCGAACTAGACCGCGGTTTTGATTTCTATGCCCCACAAACCACCATTGATGAAAAAGGAAGACGACTTCTATTCGCATGGATGGGAATTACGGATGACCACGAAAAGTATCAACCAACCATTGAAAATGGTTGGATTCATGCGATGACTTTGCCACGTGTTCTTTCACTTAAAGGTGAAAAAGTTGTTCAACAGCCTGTAGAAGAACTTAAGCAGTTACGGAAAAATGAGGTTTCGTATCAAGATGTTAAAGTCATTTCGGACATTGTGACTCTTGATAAGATACAAGGAACATCAATAGAATTGCTCATTGACGGAATTTCGTATCATACAGATTCCTTTGAAATCACATTTGGAGGGGCTGCAAGCTTCTTTTATTCCGCAAAGGAAAATAAAATGAGTCTCCATCGGAAGAACTTTAAAGAAGGGCGTGTGGAATCGCGGCAATGTCAAATTTATGGGATTAAAAAGCTACATGTGTTTTTGGATACTTCCTCAATTGAGATTTTTGTGAATGACGGAGAGGAAGTTTTTACAGCCCGGTATTATCCAGATGTTGAGAACCAATCCATTTCGTTTATAGCTGAAGGAAATCTTCAATTTAATATTAAGAAATGGGATTTAGACTAGGATGTGAAGCGATGAAACAGGGAGTTATTTGTTTAGGGGAAGCATTAATTGATTTCATTCCACTTGATCAAGACAATATGCAATTTTTAAAAAGTCCTGGCGGCGCGCCTGCGAATGTTGCTGTCGGGGCAGCTAGGCTAGGTGCAAAGTCCTCTTTTGTCGGTAAGGTTGGGGATGATGTATTAGGTAACTTTCTAAAACAGACCTTGGAAAATTACAACGTCTTCACCGGGGCGATGTATCTTTCAAAAGAAGTCCGCACAGGGCTGACGTTTGTGACGCTTAGCGAAGATGGTGAGCGTGAGTTTTCATTTTATATTGAAAAAAGCGCGGATCGCTTTTTAACTCCAGAAGAGATTCCGGTGTCACTTTTTGATGAGCATAATGTATTCCACTTTGGATCGATTTCCCTTATTGAGGATCCGGCCGAATCTGCAACGAAAAAGGCACTCCAATTTGCGAAAGATAAGGGTCTGGTAGTTTCTTATGATCCAAACTTGCGACCAATGCTTTGGAAGAGTCTTGACACAGCGAAAGAGAAAATCACTTCTATGTTAAGCGAGGCGGACGTCGTTAAATTATCGGAAGTGGAATTAGAGTTCATTACGAGTGAAACGGATATTGAACGCGGTGTTGAAAAGTTGGCCTCATACAATATTCCGCTCTTATTCGTCACGCTTGGCAAGGATGGAGTCCATGCCTTTTATCAGGGAGAGTCTCTTTTTGTAGGAGCTCAGAAGGTAAAAAGTGTTGATACGACAGGTGCGGGTGATGCATTTGTGTCTGGTTTGCTATACCAGTTCAGTAGGAGAGACAAAAAGATAGTAGACTATACACTTGAGGAAATCAAGGAAATCGCAGAATTTGCAAGTGTGTCTGGTGCATTAGCTGTCTCACAAAAAGGAGCCATGACTG
>NZ_JBALOX010000022.1:0-10453 GCF_036965165.1 Bacillus sp. JJ1521
ATCTGAAAGTGAAAGTTTTCCTTACTGTATGAAAAAATAATAACTCAATTAATGATTACTATTACCTTTTCTACTAACCTTCTTTGTTACTAAAAAAGACTTCCTTCGAATGACACGAAGAACCTGATGGTTCTCCCAAACCATCAGAGGTCTTCAGCAGATTTTTACTTTTTAATTCTTTAATTTGCTTTTCTAACTGCTTTATTTTTATCCAGCTATTCCCTTAGCTAATAATAAGAAATATACAAAAACTAGCACCATTCCATTAACTAAAACACCAATTATACCTGATAACCATCTCTTAGAAATTACAGCAAAAATTATTCCAAGTAACGAAAAAGAACCTAGAAGTATAATTGCTAAAGACAAATTTGCATTTGGTCCTCTGACAATAAAAAACGTAATTATGCTAACCAATACCATTAGGATGGATAAAACTCCAAACTTATTCATACATAATTCCCCCTTTTTTTAACGATTGGAAACACTTTAAGTTTCGATTTTTTATTGAACTATCCTGCCCGTTAGTTAAAAAACATTAGACCAACTAATGTACCAAGACCTGTTTGCCAAAAAATAAAAATATTAACATAATGAAAAACCAAGAAATTCGCCATACCTTGTTAGGACGTGCAAATTGAACAAAATAAAAAATTCCACAAAATACATATGAAACCCCAGTAGCAAACCACGTATAAGGTTCTGCTCCGCCGCTAAATTCAGCCCCAAATAACGCTAATGTGTTAAAAGCCATTAACATAAACAAAAAAATAAAGTTATTTGTATGAAACGTTTTTTTACTCAAGTTTCCTAGAAACAAGATTGACGCCATTATTACTAATATACCTATAAATATGAAAGGAATAGCGAGAGCAGTAAAAGTTCCACCGTCATCGCTTATCATCAGCACAATGCCATACGCAGATAGCCCGACACCTATAAAAGCCAGTAATTTTCCTATTTTAGACAATTTCTTCGTTTTAAAACACCTACCTTGTAATTATCATCTTAAGGATAAAGTTTTCTAGACTGATTCACTTTTAAGTATAGTGATTCTATTACATACAATAGTTAATCCTTCTTCAACGATCCTGCCCCGTTAGTTTAAGTGCAATCCTTTACAATCCAATCATATCAGTTAGCTTTTTTATCGCACTGACTACCACTTCGGGTTCATCATTTTGTATATAATGAGCACTGTTTTCAACTATAACTAATTCACCATCAGAGGATATTTCAAGAATTTCTCTCTGCATTTCATTCCATAACTTTTATGATTCCTTTGAATAATGAGCTTTTTTGCCAGCTGAAAGAACAATTAGTGGGACATTTATTTTATGTTTATTTTCTTTTAACTGCTTTAGGCTTTCCACAAATTCATCATAATTGCCTTCTTAAACGAATTGCTTGTTGTATGCTTGTTGAAACTCTTTTGACATCGTTGGAAGAAATCTTTCTATGTAATCTTCAGGCGTAGAGTCAACCAAGACAAGTCCACGAACTTCATTTTGATATTCAGTTGCAAACATTCGCATATTAACTCCACCAAATGAATGACCTACTAATATATAGGGTGGTTTAATCTTGGCTTCAATAAGAAGTTCCTTCAATTCTTTTACCATCTCACGACTGGTTCTGGGATTCGAACTTTTTTTACTTTTCCCAAGTCCTGCCCTATCATAAATTAAAACGTTAAAGAGCATTGAAATATCCCCAATTACCGACTCCCAAGCCTTGGAAAAATCTCCATATCCAGCGTCCATTACAACTGTTGGTTTTCCGATATTTTCTCCCACTAATTTAGCATATAAGTTACAATGACTTATTTGTACAAACATTTCTTTAGTCATTTAGTCCATTCCTCTCATTTTGCCAACTAATTAACAATCCTTAGTTAAATAAATTCAACAAAAAGGTGCATTAATCCTTCTTGGATCAACGCACCCTTTACTTTAAGTATATTATTTCACAATCTTGTTTACCTCAAAAAAATCAATTCCTTAAATGTGTTGTCCATGCAAAAAGACGACATCTTATTAAAGAATAGCCCAGTTTGTAAAAACTTACGATACCTTTTGGTCACATTTAGAGTGGTTTTCTATAACCAAAAAACACATATCCACTCAGACATAACTGAATAATACTCAAAGCAAAAAACGGTTTCGTCACTATATACGTTTCACCTATTATAATTCGCTGAAAGTTCAATCCGATGAAGAAAACAGCTCCCATTATGGCAGATGCATACCACGAACTGTTACTTATATTTTTAAAACTACATATCGCCGCCGTGATATTGCCTAGACCGAAAATGACAATCGCGAGGATTCCAGGTACCACCCAACTATCAAAAGGAAGCGTAGAGGACCAGCTCTCTGGATATTCCTCAGCGAAAATTCCATAGCTTGAATTTACCATCTGCACTCCAATCCAAATGGCGCCGGTCGCCAAAAACATATCATAAATGCCCAACATCCTTGCTCTTATTGTTTGCTTCATCTTTTTCCCCCATAGTTATCTTAAAAACCTTCGTTTTATATCCTCACTTGTGAAGCCCATTATACAAATTAAAATTACAAAAGGAATAACAATCGGTATTACGGAACCAAGGAATTCCACAATCTGTTCTCCAATCTTCTAAATTGGTATATATCTATGCACCATACTTATAATTAGAAGTGAATTCTGAATTGAGTTATTGTACTAGCCTGCCACATTAGTACAACAATAAAAGTGTTTTTACTTCATAATTTTTTCGAACTGTGTATTAATTTTTTTTGAAAAAATCAATATTTGTCCAAGTCGCTTAAACTTTTTCCGAATATACTATTATTGCTATTACGAAGACTTAATAGCAGCCACTAACTCCTTTTTTGGGGAATCCATTACCTTGGAAAAGTAGTGGATTCCTACATATATCACATTGAAAAAGACTCATAAGATTCCTCTAATGACTATTACATTTGAAGTAGTAGTCTTTTGTTGCTTCGCAATTATTATCTACTCCGAAATAAAAAGAAAGTTATGCGAAGGCAGCAAAAAAAAGCCACCAAGAAATTTTGGTAGCTAAATCATTCATTTTTGCCTTCGCTAGGTCAAATTCGAACTTCTCAATTCCACCTCAAGCACCCCTTGTTTCAGAACCCATATTCAAGATTTGGATGACCATTCCATCACTTTTTTACTTTTATTTTCTCGGGTATAGTCGTCCAGTACTCTGGGTCTTCTAAGCCAAGCCGCCAAATCCCGATTCCTCGTAAGTTATATTTTTCTACTAGGTCTAGCTTATACTGCAGACTATCACTATTCTCATACCAAACCTGGTGGCTATGTTGTTCTTCATCTACATAGCTAAAATGTGGTGTTTGAGAACTGGAGTCCCATAGAACTTTAGCTTTATATTTTTTTTGCTGATCCATTATCTGTGCGTAGGAGCTATACACGGCTTTGTCTGCTGTTGTATCCCAGTCCCATCCATAACCAGCGATACCAAGTAAAATTTTTGATGGGGGTACATCATGTTTCAATGCATAACGAATCGTTGCTTCTGTCCAATCGACTGATGCTGATGATCCAGGTTTTGTTCTAGGATTGTGTTCATCATATGTCATAATCATTAACCCATCAGAATATTGACCAAGTCTTTCGTAATCAAACCACGGTGACCAGGGATTAGCACGGGAATCACCTGTGTTTGCCGGGACTGAAACCGTAACTACTTTCTCATCACGACTTAGTGCATCAGACAATTCCTTTATAAATTGGCTAAAGGAATCTCGGTCAGTCAAATTCAGATTTTCCATGTCGATATTAATGCCGTCATATTTAAACTGAGTCACTTCATTACGTAGGTTCTGAATGAAAACATGCCTACTTTCATCGTTATTAAGTACATTACTCGCTACCTGCTTCCCTTTCTCCACGGTTTCATAAAAGAGATTATGTACAACCATATATACCTTTAGCTGTTTTTCATGAGCACTCTGAATAACTTCTCTCTTATGATCTGCTGTTACAGATTCTATTAGACTGCCTGGACGTTTATCATCAAGCTTATACCAAAAAGGTGCAATGATGCTTAAGTTGGAGAATTGCGAGTCAACTGTAGGTTGAGAACTAGGATACGTTCCTTCCTGTTCTGTGTAGAAACCTAAAACCTCGCGAGGTGTTTTATCATTTTTGTGTTCCTCTTTTCTTTCTAACTGACTACAGGATGACATTAATAATAAGGCCATGCTTAAAGAAATGAGGGTGAATGACTGATAATAATTTTTTGCCATAATACACCTTCTTCTAATTTGTATATCTCTTAAGATGATTAGAAAAGGTGCAACTTATTCACGAATTGAATTTCAACCCTTAAAGGATTTCCGGTAAAAACCATCACAAGTGCATTTAGTTATTTAGAAAGAAGGCGACTACCCTCGTAAAGAATAGCAATGAAATTATTTGCTCTTATTTATTTTCCCTTCAGCTTTACTTTTGTTTTCATCAACTCTAAATTTTACGATTTTAGTAATTAATCCATAAGGGATGGGTTTTCCTATAGGAAATTGCACTGCACCTTTCGAGGTCTTATATCCCGATAATTCCTGTTTAAATGTATTTATTCCGCTTGAAGTTGGATAAAACCCAATATGGTTTTTGAATGCAGCAAAATGTACCAGATTTCCATTTAATGCGAAGGTTGGCATTCCATAACTTATTTTTTCCTCAGCATTTGGCACTAATTCCTTTATAACCTGTCTTATTGTTTTTAGTATTTCTTGAATCTCCTGAGGATATTGTAAAATATATTCATCAATTGATTTCGGAATAGTGGTTTGTTGTTCCATAGAATTTCTCCTTTTTTAAAAATAAAGTTTTTATAGTATTTCAAAACTTTTTATCATTATGCTCTGTTAAAGTTTAATGTTGATATATAGGTCGATCACTAAACTGCCCCTTAATAACAGCGTTTATTATTAAGAACAGAAAAACGAAAAAAATATTCTTCATTAATATCCCCCTAACAATCTTTCAATTAGTAAAAGTATGTCGATAAACTCTTTCTAGGTATGGATCATTCTAAAGTTCAAAAATTTATGTATGTATAAAATATAAGAAATTAAAATAATAATTATTAGATAATTCCCTGGTCACCACAGTACAGTCAGAAATTAAAACAAAGGGTGAGTGACATTTTGGAACAAAGAAATAAGCCAGAAGTAAGGATTGAACCTTGGGGTGAAGGCGATCTTAATTTGCTTCATCTTCTAAATGCTCCTGAGATGACAGTACACTTTGGAGGTCCAGAGACAGAGGTAAAAGTCCTAGCTCGGCATAAACGGTACTGTGAGATCTCGGAAAAGGGAACTGGATGTATGTATAAGATTCTCTTGCTTCCACATCTTGAAACAGTAGGAAGTGTCGGCTATTGGGATACAATTTGGCAAGGAGAACCTGTTTATGAGATAGGTTGGAGTGTTTTAGCTACATATCAAGGCAAAGGGATAGCGACGATTGCAACAGCCAAAGCGATTGATAATATTAATTCTGAAAAGAAGCATAATTTCATTCATGCTTTCCCAAAAATCAACAACCCCGCTTCTAATGCAATTTGTCGCAAACTTGGTTTCTCACTTATTGGTGAATGTGATTTTGAATATCCCATTGGTAGTTTCATACGATGCAATGACTGGTTATTAGCAATTGGTGAACAGTGAATACTACCATAATAGAAAAACTACCTTCAAAGTCCAAAAGGAATATATATTCCTTTTGGACCTTTCCCCAACAATATCTCAAAGATTAGAAAACTACTATTTCGTAATTTTCATTTTGTAAAAGTTGGGTTATAAAACACAGGAAAACTAAAAGAGAATCTGTCCCCTTCAAGTCATGCAGTCCCTTTGTCAGAGTTTTCACCACCCATAAGTAAAATGACTTCCTTTTCCAATCCTGTTTACGTTAGTTCCAGTAGGAAGTGATTTTTTAAACTACACGAGCTTTTCTACTAACCTTACAAACGAATCTCATCAAAGCACTATGTGCAGAGGGAAATATCGTAAAAAGAACATTCATAGTTCTCCGCATTGGCATTGGACAAATAACAGGTTTATTTTTATGGATACCGTCTAAGGCAATTTTCGCAAGTTGTTGTGGAGACATCATCTTTTGTTTTTTCAATTGTTTTGTAATAATAGACTTATTGATATTAATTGCTTTCGCCTCATCAAAAATAGGTGTATCAACAAAAGTTGGACAAAGAGCGCTTACTTTTATGTCAAATTGCTCTGCTTCATAATGAAGGGATGTCGTTAGACCTACAACTGCATGTTTTGTTGTGGAGTAGGCAGAAGATACTGGAGAAGGTCCAAGGCCTGCAGCCGACGCCGTGTTAATTATATGTCCGAAGCCTTGTTCTTTCATGATTTTATACCCAATATGAGTTCCATTAATGACTCCCCATAAGTTAATGTCCATAATTTCTTTCCAGTCCTCAATCGACATATCAAATAATTCGCCGTACATGGCAATACCAGCATTGTTAAAAAGGTAATCTAACCGACCAAATTCTTGGTAGACTTCATGAATTACACGTTCAACACTTTTGAATTCGGTTACGTTCAAATAAACAAATCTAGAATTTATGGCTTCTTTATTAAGCTCAGCTTCAAAATTCTTCCCATGTCGTTCATTAATGTCTGAAATAATAACAAATACATTTTTAGAAACTAATTCATTACAAATTGCCTTACCTATACCTGATGCACCGCCCGTTACAATAGCAACTTTCCTATACCCTGCCATTACTACTTCCCCCTATATAAAAAGTATTTACTATTGAATGGACTTATGGTCGCTGAATAAAAGTCGATCTATCATAGTTGAATATTCGGCTACAACAAGTGCCGCGCCAGTACTATTTAAATGAATGCCATCTAACGTTAAGTGAAGTCCTCGTTTTTTTGATAACCGGTCGATGCTAGTTGGATTTTTATAAAAGAGGACATCCTGCATCACTCTCATAACTTTAATACTGACGTAATCTGAACTGGTGACTTTAAAAAGATGCTTCTCAAACACGGAATGCATATCTAGAAAACTTACATTTAAATGATTTCTAGAGAGGGATTGGATGATGGAAGATAACTTTTTTATTTCTTTATTCGATTCATTTTGTAAAGTTTCACCCACTAATGCTGGTGAAACTGTTATCACCTGTTTAGATGACGCAATAACCATTTCCAATACTTTGTTGTAATACTCACTATATTCCTCGGGGTCTTTTGCAACAGGCTGTGCTTGGACTCTCAACAATTTTGAATAAACATCATTGACTCCAATCCAAAGGAAAATAAGATCATAATTTGTTTCTAATTTTACTTTTGTTAAGCGGGTATGCAAACTTTTAACTGACTCTCCTGGTTTGCCAAGATTATCAAATGAAATATCTGGATAGTCTTCTTTTAAAATGTTAACAAAAGACACTCCAGGACGACCTTCTGTTAAACTGTCACCTATTAGTCCGATTTTCATTGTAATTCCTCCTGTTTTATTGACCTTAAAAAAATCATAATTGCTTGTTTAAAAAGAGGTTCAAGCGAACTCAATTCTTGAGTATTCGTTAGCTGGCATAAGCCACCAAGCCAAGTTCCTAGTAATACAGTCCATTCTTCTGGATTTCCATCAATAAACTCCCCCGTTTCTATACCCTCTTGAAAGATTGAGCGATAAGAACTCATCGGGACAACGGCTAATTCATATAATTCGTTTACAGATTCTGGACTTGAATTTGGATTTGAAGCTAACTCCTGTCCTGATTTTAAAAGAGGTGTTTGGTAATTATAGAGTACATGCATTGCAATCCCATACAATTTCTCTGTTGCGGTTAAGTAAGCAGATTCAATTTTCACCCACTTGTCGTACCAATCTCTCATCGTTTTTTGTGCCAAAAGAACAAAAAGCCGCTCTTTGTTCTGGAAATGATAATAAATGTGCCCCTTGCTATAACCAGAAGCTTTTGAAATATCACCTACTGATGTTTGATTATACCCTTTTTGAGAAAACAACATTGAGGCATGTTCCATGATTTCATTTTTTGCATTCTCACTGTCATAACGCCTTTTGTTCAACGAAATGCTCCTTCCTCTAAATTGAACGTTCGTTCTAATTTAATTATACATTAATTCCCAAAATTTTCATTACCCTACATTTAAATTTCACATTTTTGTCACTACTCTCATAATAATACAAACCAAATCTACCAATATAGGTGTTGCTAGCTTATACCAAAAAAGTGCAATGATGCTTATACTGGAGAATTGCGAGTCAACTATAGGTTGAGACCTTCCCCCATATTCATTAATATAGATACCTCAATATCAAAAAATTCCATGAAAATACCCCAAAGGTTAAATCTAGCTTTAACTTTTGGGGTAAAATCTGATTTATGTTATTAGAAAGGGGTTAGCCATTAATACCCAAAAAACGAATCCTTTTTGATATTTCGTTTTGCGATGTTTTGATTTTGTAGATAAGTAGAAATCGTATCTACCATAGACTTTGGTCCTGCAATATAGTAATTACCTTTGTCCTTATTTGAGGCAGTAAATTTATCAATCTCCTGATGGAGATCCTCCCTTGAATCAAGGTAAGTTATACTTATTGAAGGATTGTTTGCAATCGCATCAAGTTCATCTTTAAAAATAAATGACTTTTGGCTATCCAAATAGAGAAGATGTATTTGTTTCTCGGCTCCATTGCCTTCTGCTTCTATTTGTTTTAAAATTGCCCGAAATGGCGTAATTCCAATTCCTCCTGCAATAAGAAGTGAATGGGTATTATCTTTCAAATAAAAATTCCCTACTGGTCCACTCATTTTCACTGTCATTCCTTGTTTTAATTCCAACATTGCCTTCTTAAACTCGCTTGGATTATCACCCATACGCATTGTTAAGCGAATAACATCCTCTGAAGGAGCAGATGCAACAGTGAACGGTCGTATTGAATTTTTTATTTTTTTATGGGTAATTGTAAACAAACCATGCTGCCCTGCGTTCCAGGTTACATCTTTCTCTTTTTCAAATAGAAAAGTATAAACATCTTCTGATTCTTTATAGCTTTCTAAAAATACTACATCTCTCTTTTTAAATATTGCTAATGCATCTTTAAAAAAACTCATTCCCCTACTCCTTTAAATCTAAAAAGCCCTCTTTATAAGGGCTATTCTATTTTTATTTTCGCCAGAAAGTTGTACAGTCGGCCTTGTCCGAAATATTCAAATCAATCATTTTTTCAAGTAGTGTGTAATCTACTGGACTTTTCCAAGGGATACGGATCATCCCCTTTGTATAGTCATAACCCGCTTTCACTATCTCATCCTCTAGATAGGAAATGGTAAATTCTTCAGGAGCGACAGCTAAATGCTTCTTACTTACGCTAAAGCCGATAATGAATGTACCATGATCTGTAAACATTGGTTGATTCCATTTGATTTCTGTCTTAAGGTTTGGATATTTGTTCGTGATCCAAGTAAGCACCTCTCCTACTCTTTCAAGGTGATTTGGATCATCAATCCCCGCTAAAAATTCAGAAAAAGCTTCCATAAGATTCCCTCCTGAAACAGGTCAAATTTGACCTTACATTTCACCCAATACTTTTTTAAGTTCGTCAACCATGCCGCCCCAGCCATATTTCGCACCGTTGTACGCTTGGTCTTCTTTTTCAAATCCGGTTTGTTCAAGATGCAAATAAGTAGTTCCATCCTCTTCCTTCAATGTCCATGTAACGATTGTGTCGATCGGACCACCCACCCATGTATAAGATAACTTGTTCGGCTCGTCCACGACTAATACTTCACATTCTACAATTAAATTCCACTGTGGATTTCGGAATTGACATTTATGTCCTACGACTGGCTTAAAGTCATTCTCCATGATCCACTTTGCAAGTGAATCGGAATCTGTTAATGAATCCCACACCTTATTAATTGAACTTTTAAATTGAAAATCTAATGAAACTTCTGCCATTATTTATTCCTCCTCTAATAAATTTTTTAAAATAGCCACGTTGTTTGTCCAAAATTTCTCGTAAAAGGATACCCAATCTTTAATTTCTCTTAATGGAGTTGCATTTATTCGATACCTTGTTTCTCTTCCAACTTTTCGGTCAATAACTAATCCCGCTTCTTTAAGGACAGCCAAATGTTTAGAAACAGCGGTACGTCCCATTTGGAATTCAGGGGTCAATTTGTAAAGGGGTAGCTCCCCCGCTTCTGCCAACAAATCTAGCAATTTACGTCTAGTCGGGTCAGCGATGGCTGCATATACATCGCGATCTTGATCTTTTTCGTTCAAATGCCTCCTCCCCCTTGTGGATAGGACACCCATTAGTGTCCTAATTATATGACACTAAATGGTGTCCAGTCAATCACATTTTTTACAAAAGACAATCATTTTATTTATAATTC
>NZ_JBALOX010000023.1:0-4762 GCF_036965165.1 Bacillus sp. JJ1521
TTTAAGCTGTCTGAAAATACTATCAACCTTTCTATCATTTCAGGTATAATAAAAATTGTTAGAGAACCGAAATATTTCATTAGGGGGTAAAATCATGACTAAGGTTAAAGAAAAACTACTAACCCGTGCCGAGGTACCTGTTGAGCAGACTTGGAAGCTTGAGGATTTGTTTCCATCTGATAAAGCATGGGAACAAGAATTGGCTGCTGTCGAAGCCGATGTATCGACCGTTACCAAGTTCAAAGGACAATTAGATAATGGTTCAAAGACATTATTAGATTGTTTACTTGCTGAGGAAAAATTATACAAGCGAATGATTTTAGTAGGTACATATGCAAGTCTACGTTTTAACGAGGATGCGACAAATCCAGAAAATCAAGGAAATGCGGCAAGGGTATCTTCTATTTTTTCAGGGATTAGTGCGTCACTTTCATTTATTGAGTCTGAAATCCTAACATTACGAGAAGGCACAATTGAACAATACATAAAAGAAGAAAAAGAGTTAGAGGTATTCCAGAAAAATTTAAATCTTATTTTGGAGAAAAAACCACACACCCTATCACCTGAAACGGAAGAAGCGTTAGCTGCTCTTGGTGAAGTTCATGATGCACCGTATATGATCTATCAACGAAGCAAAGCATCTGATATGACATTCCCTTCTTTTAACGATGATGATGGAAATGAGCTTCCTCTCTCCTTTGCGTTATTTGAGGATCGCTATGAACTGTCTGAAAATCCGACAATTAGACTNNTTTCTGATACGTTGAAAAAGTATCAAAATACTTTCGCTGCAGCCTACGCAACAGAAGTAACAAAGCAAGTGACACTTTCAAAACTGCGTAACTATGAATCTGTTACAGAAATGCTCTTGCATCCACAACAGGTTACGTTAAAGATGTACAATAATCAATTGGATATTATTCAAACCGAACTTGCACCACATATGCGCAAATTCGCAAAGCTTAAGCAACGCGTGCTCGGCTTGGAAAAAATGCATTTTAGTGATTTAAAAGCGCCACTTGACCCTGATTTTAATCCAAAAACAACTTATGAGGAAGCATCAAAAACGATTCTTGAGGCTTTAAAGGTAATGGGGCCAGAGTATAGCGAAATCATGAAAAAAGGTCTTACAGAGCGCTGGGTCGACCTCCCTGCAAACGTTGGGAAATCAACTGGTGCCTTCTGTTCAAGTCCATATGGAGCACATCCTTATATTTTAATTACTTGGACTGACACCATGCGCGGAGCGTTTATTCTTGCACACGAGCTTGGTCATGCAGGTCATTTTTATTATGCGAATGCAAATCAGCGTGTTGGAAATACACGCCCATCTACTTACTTCATTGAGGCACCTTCGACAATGAATGAGTTACTTCTTGCAGAGCATCTTTTATCAAAAACAGATGATAAGGAAATGAAGCGTTGGGTGATTCTTCAGTTATTAGGAACGTATTATCATAATTTTGTAACTCACTTGCTAGAAGGAGAATATCAACGTCGTGTATATGCTTTAGCAGAAAGCGGAAAACCGATCACTGCCCCTACGTTAAGTGCAATTAAAGGTGAAGTGTTAAAATCCTTCTGGGGAGATGCAGTAGAGATTGACGATGCAGCAAGCTTAACATGGATGCGTCAGCCCCATTATTATATGGGTCTATATCCATATACGTATTCTGCAGGATTAACAGCTTCTACTGCTGTAGCCCAGTTAATCAAAGAGGAAGGTCAGCCGGTAGTTGATCGTTGGATTGACGTATTAAAAGCTGGTGGTACTATGAAGCCACTTGAGTTAATGAAATATGCTGGTGTTGACATGTCTAAGCCAGACGCAATTCGCAAAGCAGTTGCGTACGTAGGTAATCTAATTGAGGAATTAGAAGGACTTTACGAATAAGATTGAAATGCCCAGAGCTATTCTGGGCATTTTCTATTAGAAAAACTCATAGAGTCCATCTGCAAAATAGTAATATTCGTTTTGATCAATAATTTGCTCTCTATACCCATCAAAGAAAACTTGCTTATCAGTTTCATTGTTGAATACAAAAGTCTCAGGACGAATGGCTAATGAAACGTCATATCGTGGATCACCTAGAGCGCTTCCTCCCCAATCGATTACACCGGTTATTAGTCCATCCTTTACCATCACATTATCAATTGTAAAATCACCATGTATTAGTGTTTGTTTGAACTCTTTAGGTTTATTTGTTTTGAGTTGGGTTAATAGTTCTTCGGTACCATCTACCTCATGATTTTTCAGGTTCACTTCTGCGTCCATTAGCATTTTCTCAAGCCATGGGACTTCACTAACAAGTTTATTTGGGCAAGAGGTGGAATGGATTTGGGAAAGAATTTTTCCATAGTTATAAATCAGTTCATGCCTTTTTTGTTCATTTTTTTCATTAGATAAAGCTGTTGCTAATGTTTCCCCTTCAACAAATTCAAATAAAGCCCAGGTTTGCTCCTCGTTTTCAAAAGATGAAACCACTTTGGGAATTGACAATGTCGTATTAGTCGTTAATTGAGAAACTACAAAAGTTTCCCTTTTCAACCATGAACGGTATAAAGGATTTTTGGCCCGTTTTAGAGCGTAGCGCCCTTTCTCCGTTTCAAGGATGCCGACATCAGATGTACATCCTTGTTGTGGAAATCGTATTGAATTGATGTGTTTAACAAATTCTTTAATTTTGTCCGGGATTTCTGTTAATTGTATTGGATTCATCTATTTGTACCTCAAAATTTCTTATGATTTTTCATTTAAAAAGAACATTCCTGCTCCCATAAGTGTATCCCTACCTCTTCAAGGAGCGCATTTGCTCTTTTTTCCATATTGTTTGGAAGATTGTCTTTGCTAAAGTACTCTAAATTTATGCTTTCTCCATCGTGCATTTCTAGATCACCGCTGACATTTTTAGCATGGAAAAGGTTAATTACACTATATGTTTCATCTCCACTTGGATACCGAAAATAATAACGTGGGCCAGAGAAAACACCAAGTTAAGCGAAGTGGCTCGCTGATAATCCGGTTTCCTCTTTTAGTTCACATCGGCAACTTCTTCAATAGTTTCCCCTCGCTCCATAGAACCTCCTGGCAAACCCCAATCCAATGTATCAGATCGATGTTGAAAAAGAATTTCTTTTTTATCATTAACAACAAGAATTGTTGCTCCTACAGTTATTATTGGTCGAGTACCGATTAATTTTCTTAGTTCAGATATATAACTCACAATTTATTCTCCCTATTATTTCTTCTAGGAAAATGCAATACCAATATTTTGTTTCTAACATGTACAAGCCATAATTATATTTCCATCTGGGTCTTGGAAATTAAACCAAGCAAAGTTTTCTCCAACCCTTTCAATTTCCCTTACGATTTCGATATCGTGCGAAATAATAAAATTATAGGCAGCATCAATATCATCAACTAGAAAATTAAAGATTGGATTTGGTGAAGGGCGATGGATAAAAGTTGGATCAAAAGCGTGATCATCAAGTGTTAGACTTGTCGGTCCCGTAATCGGGATATTATAAACCGGAGATTTCACCTTATTTAAGTCGTATTCAAGGTCTAGAATGTTGCTGTACCATTCAACTGCCTTCTTTAAATCCGAAATGTGAATGAACACACCACCCATTGTGTTTTTAATTGGCGATTCACTAGAAATTGCCATATGTAACACTCCTTATCGTAGAATTTGTTTTATAAGATTTATAGATTTGTCAACTGAAGTCTCTATATAGCCTACAATCTGATCAAATGTAAAAACATTTAAATTTTCATTAACACAGTCTTTGTTATACTCCATGTCCCCAAGTACATGGGAAAGGAAAGCTTCTACTTCTTTGGTCTTAACTTCTTCTAAATCAATAATTGTTACAGAGCCTAAATGTACTTCTTCTTTTAATTGGTTGGTGAATCCATAGTGTTCAAGTAGCTTTCCATTCAATAGTCTAAAATCATTGTGATACAGCTGTAAAATTTGCGGATCTTCTTCCATTCTATTTCTTAACCAAGGAAGATAAAAACCCTTTAACCAAATATCGTCAGCAATTAAATGTGAATAGTATCCTAGAATATAATGATTTTGCAAATGTACATTATATTTTTGTAAGAATCCGTTGTAGTCTATTTCTCTTGAATAATCTTCAACTTTCCCTTTATAGAAATGGGATAGATCTTTTTGGACAACTGCATCCGGCGCAATTCCTCCGCGCAAGAATGATTTTTTATCCGAAATTGACAAACAATCTGCTAATTTACTAGCAATTATGGCATGCATGATCCGTGACCCCATTTCTTCTCCCCCTTAAGAATGTTCCACATTTAACTTTTTTATTAATGATGGTAGTTCTTCCAAATCTTTGATTGTATAATCTGCATCAACATGGTCCCATTGATAATCCTTTTTCCAAACTCCTTTCATACCAACTTTACGGGCTGCTTTTACATCATTTTCTGGGTGGTCGCCCACAAATATACATTGATTTGGTTGCACATTTAGTTGTGCCAATGCTTTCATAAAGATTCGGGGATCCGGCTTTTTGATTCCTTCCCATTCTGAAATTAAAATGATGTCGAAATATTTTTCAATCCCCAATGCTTTAATATTATCCATCTGAAATTGTCCTTTACCGTTTGTAATGATTCCTAATTGAATTCCGTCTCCTTTTAGTTCTTCTAACATTGGTATAAGATTTGCGAAAGGTACACAATTATTTTTAAACATTGAGATATAATCTTCTAGGAGTTCTTCCCAGGTGATAC
>NZ_JBALOX010000024.1:0-22884 GCF_036965165.1 Bacillus sp. JJ1521
TTATTACCTAATGATCATCCTGGAAGTCAATATCGGAAGGCTGCCATTTTAGAAGGAAAGTAACATAATATTTTATTAAAAAACAGGGAGTATTTATGGAATATAAAACTATCGGAGATACTGGCATTTACGTATCAGAACTATGTTTCGGGACAATGTCTTTTGGTGGGATAGCAGATGAAAATACTTCCAAGGCGATGTTTAACCGTTGTAGGGAAGTTGGGATCAATTTTTTTGACACCGCAAATGTTTATAATAATGGAAGATCGGAAGAAATACTTGGTAAGTGTATAGCTGATTGCCGTGATGACATTGTGTTAACATCTAAGGTCGGACTTTCTTCTGGGATTGATAGAAATGAAGGAGGTACTTCTAGACGACATATTTTTCTTTCAATTGAAAAAAGCTTAAAACGTTTGGGGACAGATCGAATTGAGTTTTACTTCCTCCATCGGTTTGATGATAAAACAGATATCGGGGAAACACTTCTTGCCTTAGATGATCTACAAAGACAAGGTAAGATATTATATCCTGCGGTAAGTAATTGGGCAGCATGGGAAATTGCAAAAGCTCTAGGTATATCAGAACGAAAAGCTTTAGCTAAATTTAAACTAATTCAACCGATGTATAATCTAGTAAAAAGACAAGCAGAAGTTGAGATATTACCACTCGCTCAATCGGAACAACTTGGGGTCATTAGTTATAGCCCATTAGGTGGAGGACTCCTAACTGGTAAATACGGGAAATCCACGAAGCCAAAAGAAGGTAGGCTAATAGAACAACAGAACTATCAACTAAGATACGGTCAAGAGAGCTATTATGAAACTGCTAATCGATTCACACAATATGCTAGTGAAAATGGGTATGATCCAGCTTCTCTAGCGGTCGCTTGGGTAAAAGGTAATCCAAGCATCACAGCACCTATCATTGGTGCAAGAAACCCAGAGCAGTTGGAGCCATCACTTGATTCTATTAATATCTCTTTAGAAAAGAGTCAGTGGGAAGAAATTGCATCATTGTCCATAACTCCTCCTTTAGCTACAGACCATAATGTGGAGGAAACAATATTTAAGAGAAGGTAAGTTAAAATAGACCTGTAGTTTTTTTGCTGCAGGTTTTTTCCTAAAAAACATTCACTAGTAAGAAACTTTTTCCAATTAAATCGTTGACTTGAATATTATTGGCTTCAAATTTATTATCGGACAAAAATTGAGAATAGCATTTACGGACATAAATTAAATGCAGAGAGGGAGTTTTCGGGTATTATACTGTTTCGGATTTTTGATCGTTTTATTTGACTAAATCCACTTTAAAGCAACAAGGGTCATTCCCCACTATACTTCCAGTGTTGATGACCCTTCCTTAATAAATAAAATAAAATCTTATTATAATCTTATTTTTTTTCTACTAACCAATCGCTTTCAATCTTCCATTTTCCAGCGCCTAAGTTTGTGAAAGTCGCGTCAATTGTTTTAACTCCACCATTAAAACGTAATCCATATTTATAAGTATCTCCAATTGTTGCATCTTTTTTAGTAGATGTATGGTATTCCATTGCAAACAACTTTACGTCTCCTTGATATAGACCCATTACCATCATTGCCCTAGCCTCTTCATTTCTAATTACTTGCCCGGAATGATCAGCTGACAATTTTAACCCTAGTTGAGTAAAATTCGTATATTTCGTATCTATTTCATAATAAACATATCTAGACTCAACTTTTTGATCAAGCGCTTTTTGAATCCTATTAAGTTCTGCCAATAATTCCGTTTTACCGCTTGTAACACCATTAATATATTCTGCTGTATTATCTAGTAGGGCTTGAACAGCATCAGATTCCGCCTTTGAAAAATTCCCTCGATTGAAACTTGAATTATTATGGACAGTATCTAATGCTTTTAATGCAGCTTCTGCATCATTAAGCATTTTTGTTGCTTCTGCTTTACTATTGCCATCGACTTGGGTAGCCACAACCTCTAATTTAATATTACCAGTTTTACCTGCGAAATCACCATCATTATCACCATGTGGCCAATTTACCATTACCCTAAAGTCCTCACTATCATTTTGTGGGATAAAGGGATTTGAATAATCGACAGTAACCCAATCATTCCCAACTTTATTTTGTAAAGTAAGGCTTACAGGTGAACTGTTACCTGCTGGAAATAAATCTCCACTTAAAGTGAAATTCACCTTATATTCAACGGGTACATCAGTTCCAGCTTTGTTTACTTTGAAACTATACGCTTCAAGCGCATCCATTCCAGGAATTAAATCATCACCTAGGTTAAATTGACCATCTCCAATTGCATTTCCTTTTGCATCTACGGCGATAACATTAAAATTTGCAGCAGTTGCAATGTTCTTATCACTGGTGAAACTCTTAGAAAAGTATGCCACAGTTCCAATAACAGCAATTGCTACAATCAATACCGCAAACAAACTAATAATAGACTTCTTTTTCATCGAATATTCCCTCCATTAATTCATTTCTTTTCTGTAATGTGGTGTGTTTAAATACCCTTCTTATTGATAACTTTGATTTGATCACCTCCTTATAAATCGTTGTATATTCAACCTTGGGATAGATGGTTTATACTTAAATTTCACTTTTCTCCCGTCTATCGATCGCAATAATTTTTTTTATCATCCCAATAGTTAAACTTATTAAAGGAACTGAAACTAACAAAATCAAACCAATAGGACTTTTTAAAAAGTTTGCTATATACCCTGCTTTAGGAATATGGAATAACAGTGAACCTACAAGCTGCTCATGTGCGATAAGTCCTTCATCTTTCACATTATTTGCATCTCCTTTAGTTTGAAAAAAATTGTCTCCTTCTTTATCAACTATTTCTATAATCCTATGAGTCACCAATGTGTTTTGGCTATTTCGATATGTAATGACATCATTGACCTTAACCTTATTTGGATTTATTGGCTTAGCTACTATAACGTCACCTGGATGTAGTAGTGGTTCCATACTGCCAGTTAGGACTGTCATGACCTTAAACCCTAATATTGAAGGTAGATGACCTGGTTCCTTATTTGACTGTATTAATGAAAAAAGTGCAGAAATGCTAATGATTATTAATAATGCAAATAGGATATTTCCTATCCTTTTGAATCTTTTTTTTCTCATTTTTACTGCGCCTCCATAGCTAATCGCTAAATTTTATTGGCATTATAGGATGCCTGTCCACTTTGCTAATAGTAAGTTTATTCCTATCAATCTAGTATTATTCCATTGGACAAAATCCCCAGAATTGTTCATTTTACAGTTGTTCTCTTTTGAGAACAACTAACTTGATTATATTTGCTATTGTGTAATATATCAAGGATAAAAACTAATATAATTCATTATAGAGAACGAGTTTTAATAATACCTTCCATTATTGACTATAGTGTGAATGTTTTATCAATCTGTTTAATTGTCCAAAGTGTTATATCTATCATCTTATGAGAGAATGGAATCAATTAATATTTAGACGAGGAGGCAACCAATGAATATCGGTTTAATTGGTGCTGGAGCGATCGCTAATTTTTTATTGGAGAAAATCAATCAGAATCAACTTGAAAATTTACGGATTAAAAGTATTTTGGTACGGAATAAGGAAAAATATCGGTTACTAGAGTCGGAATATGGTGTGAAATTGTTTACTGATCTCGAGGCATTCCTTGATTCAGAAATTGATATTGTAGTAGAGGCGGCTAACATAGAGGCAGTGAAAACCTTGTTACCATCTATTATGAAGAAAAAGGATGTAGTGTTGATCAGTGTTGGTGCACTTGCAGATGAAGCGCTGTTGACGGAAATAGATAAACTTGTCAATGAGTACAAGTATGCCGTTCACTTGCCGTCTGGAGCAATTGGTGGATTGGATCTCTTGCAAAATGCACATGCCCTTGGCAAAGTCACAAGCGTTTCGTTAACAACTCGGAAACCAGCCAGATCGCTAATTGAGGAAAACATCGATGAAGCAAGGGTTGTATTTGAGGGGAAAGCGATTGATGCGATTAGGAAATTTCCGAAAAACATGAATGTCTCGATTGTCCTGTCACTGGCAGGGATAGGAATAGAGAAGACGAGAGTAAGCCTTGTGGCTGATCCGCATATTGATAAGAATGTGCATCATGTTGCCATAAGAGGAGATTTTGGGGAAGCAACATTAACTGTTACGAACAATCCACTTCCGGAAAATGATAAGACGAGCTATTTAGCTGCCATGAGTATTCTTGGGACATTAAAGAGAATTGATGGCAAACTTATAATCGGTGGGTGATTTTAAAGGATTTCAGATATCCGAGTACCTGACCCCCAGTAAACTAATGCGTTAATGCACACTGGAGACAGGCGCATTTTTTGAAGTTAATTTAATGATATTAAGATAGCAAAAAATTTTATTTTACCTCACAATAAGATGCGTTGTCAATAATGAATTTGTAATATTATTTAAAAATGTTATAATAGTCTTATAAGTCGTATTCTGAATTCCGCTGTATTTTTTGCAGATAGAATTATGAATACGTTTTTTAATATCCTTTTAAAAGCTGAAGGGAAATTCAAACAGTTGTGTGAGCTTTAAGGGTAAGTTAGTTGAATAAAATTATCAAATTTCTATCTAAAAATAACCGAAGTTTTATTCTACGAGGAGGCCTAGATTAATGAATCTAATCAATAAGAAAGTTACACACAAGCGATTTGGTATGGGTAGTATAGTTGAACATAATGATTCTACTATTGAAATACATTTCGCATCAGAAAATAAAAAGTTTGTTTTCCCTGATGTATTTGGAAAACACCTTAAACTACATGATAAAAGTGTTGCTAATTCACTTGAGAAGATTATACAAAAAAAGGAAATGGAACAAAAGGAGGAAGAATGGAAGAAGGAAGAGGATAAAAAGCTACATCGAATAAAACAGGAACTTCGCTTGAAACATGAAAAACTTATGAAAAATCATAAACTTCATCCCGAGTCACAAATGGTTTTTTGGTGTGACACGGAAGAACAGAATAGTTCCCTTTCAGAGTGGAAGGTTTTTTCAGGTGTAATAAAAAGCGGTAATAACAAGGGGAATCCAAACAAACCTATCCGCTTACACCAAAATAGCGCTGTAGTGTTAACAGCATTAGATTCTAGCATGCCTGAAAAAGACAGACGTATCTTAGGTATCTATATGGTAAAAGAAGGCTTTATCGGTAAACTTTGTGAGGACGGATATATTCCTGCTCATTCAAAATACAGACTCCAACTTACAGAACAGGAATCGGATCAGATGCTTTTCTGGAAGTATTATGTAAATGAAAAATTCCCTCACAGAATGTCATGGAATACAGGTAAATATCGTTATTTTGATAATTCATGGATGGCGCAAATTTTGCTTGATATAGTTTCGTTGAAAACTGACCCAAAGGAACGAGAGCTGGCACAACAATTTTTTGATCATTTTTGTAAAATGAATCTGATAACAGATCAAGAGTTATCCAAGCCTAATGGCGCATTAATGCGTATTTAGACGTTAGCTTAAAGTCCATAAGAATAACACCGATTTGAATTTAGGGCTTGACCCCAATGTGTACTACGGTACTGGGGTCAGGTCTTATTTTTGTTAATATGGATCCTAAGCTAGATGTATTATTATGGATAATTGAATATATAACAATCTGTGAAATAAGGGTCTGCACTAAAACGTAAGTTTGAAAAAATATGTACAATCATGGTATAAGTGTAAAAGAAGCAAAGTTTTTGCTTTTATTTTGGGACAAGAGTTGGAGTTAGTGTCCCATAATGAGAGGATTTGAATTTGAATATGAGTGATAATTTTTGGGGTGATTTACCACGACCGTTTTTTATACTAGCACCAATGGAAGATGTGACGGATGTTGTTTTCCGCCATGTAGTTAGTAAAGCAGCTAGACCTGATGTGTTTTTTACAGAGTTTACAAACACGGAGAGTTATTGTCACCCAGAGGGGCAGCAAAGTGTACGCGGGAGATTGACTTTTACAGAGGATGAACAACCCATGGTGGCCCATATATGGGGAGATAAGCCCGAACACTTTCGACAAATGAGTATTGGTATGGCGCAACAAGGGTTTAAAGGTATAGATATCAATATGGGCTGTCCTGTAGAAAATGTGGCAGAGGATGGGAAGGGATGTGGTCTCATCCGTCGCCCTGAGGTTGCAGCTGAAATCATACAAGCAGCAAAAGCAGGAGGATTGCCTGTAAGTGTGAAGACAAGGCTAGGTTACACGGAAGTAGATGAATGGCGCGACTGGCTGACACACATATTGAAACAAAACATTGTTAATCTATCCATTCATTTGCGTACTAGAGAGGAAATGAGCAAAGTAGATGCTCATTGGGAGCTGATTCCGGAAATCAAGAAACTTCGTGACGAGGTGGCACCAAATACACTTTTGACGATTAATGGGGATATTCCTGACTATCAAACTGGCCTGAAACTCGCTAATCAATACGGTGTGGATGGGATTATGATTGGGCGCGGTATTTTTAAAAACCCGTTTGCCTTTGAAAAGGAGCCGAAAGATCATAGCAGTAAGGAATTGCTTGATCTGCTAAGATTGCATCTCGACCTATTTGATAAGTATTCACACTTACAAACACGTTCTTTAGGACAACTTCGCCGCTTTTTTAAGATTTATGTCAAGGGATTTCGAGGTGCGGGTGAGTTAAGAAATCAATTGATGAGTGCAAAGTCAACAGATGAAGTACGTGCATTGCTCGATAACTTTGTGTTAGAGAATGTTGATGGTACGTTGGAATAGTGGATTTATGGAATTTGCTGGTGTGAATGCGGTATTGAACCAAAATCATACCGGCAAATTTCCTGTCATGATGGAAGGGGGCGAATCTGAAGAAGGTAACAAGCACCATCATCTGCAAAATATAGATATTCCCCGTTATGCACATTAAAAAGCACATTTTCCTTGTCGTATACTAGCTTTTTTATTTTATCAAACCTTTTAATTAATTGTTCAGGTGGATTTATGATGATATCTTCACTTTGATCTGTTACTACAAATCCCTTAGGATTTGATTTCTTTTCAGGTTTCAATTCTACATACCATTTTCCATGAAGAAGCATTGTATTTGCTGTAATAGAACGCTTCCTGTTTCGTACTGTCCACGTATTTCTACAATTACATCGATGAATTTTACTCTTCAATACCCCGCCTTCTTTCACTTTCATTCATCCGTTTTATACCTAAGTGTTCGAATTATAAAAATAAGATGGGTCCTGATAGGTCCATCGTTTTGTGTTATTTTATTTACCGTAGGACGAATTTAGATTGGTTATTGAACTTCGGTAAAGATAAATACGTTGGATTATTTAAAATTATGCCAGTACATTTGGCGCATTATTTATATTATGATATGTACAAGACAATAGAGTAGGATTTGCATGAAAATTTGGGTAGTCACTGTGAAGCGTAGATTGAATATGAGATGGGGGATTTATATTGATTAAAATTGGGGTTATAGGACTTGGAGACATTGCACAAAAGGCTTATCTTCCAGTTTATAGCGGATTAAAGGAAATTGAGTTTCATTTTTACACAAGAAATCAAGAAAAGTTACGAGAACTTGCCGGCCAGTATCGGTTTGAACATATTCACTCCGACCTCAAATCCCTGGTTAATAGCGGCATTAAGGGTGCGTTTGTCCATTCATCGACATCCTCTCATGAAGAAATTGTTCAGTGGCTTCTAGAACACGGAATTAATGTGTTTGTGGACAAGCCAATTACTGACAATTATGAAGGCGCTAAACGACTAGTAGAACTGGCGGAGGACCGCGGTCTTATACTGATGGCAGGTTTCAATCGCAGATATGCCCCTTCGTATATAAAATTGAAGGAAGTTGCGCAGCCAAATATGGTGGTAGTCCAGAAAAATCGCAAAAATCTTCCTGGTGAGCCACGGACATTTATTTTCGATGATTTCATCCATGTAGTGGATACGATGAGGTATTTATTTCCACACCCGATTGAAGATATTCTTGTGAACGGCCGCATGGAAAATGGAGCCCTATACCACGTTGTGATTCAATTTATCTCCCAAAGCGGCACGGCAATCGGCATCATGAATAGGGATAATGGGACGACTGAGGAAATTGCCGAGGTTATGGGCCCGTTGGAGAAGCGGACGGTCACTAATGTATCCAACTTGGTCATTTCGAAAGGTATGGAAAATATTCAGGTTCGGAGTAATGATTGGGAACCAACATTGTTTACAAGAGGGTTTGAGCAAATGGTTAGAGATTTTATTCATGCCGTCAGCACAAATTCAGAACCTAAAATTTCAGCATGGGATGCACTGGAAACCCATGAAATTTGCGAAGAAATTCTTATGAAACTAGATGAAAAAAAGTAATGCCTTTGTTGAAAAGGAAATTTAAGCACCCGGCGAAATTCGTTGGGTGTTTTTTAGAAATCTTGCAGGAATTTGAGTGGGTAATATCTAGAAAGGTATTTCCCTTGTCAAGGTTGGCTAGACTTGTAGCAAACGAAAAAGTAGCATAGTAGATTATCAGAGAGGGTGATAAAATGCCTGAAATAAAAGATGAAATCATGCTAAGAGGGCTTAAAGAAAATAATTTAAAAAATATAGATTTAAATATTCCAAAAGAGAAAATCATCGTATTTACTGGTCTTTCAGGATCGGGAAAGAGCTCCGTTGTTTTTGATACATTAGCAAAAGAAAGCAGAAGGCAAATGACTCAGAACTATCCTCTCTATGTTCGAAATCAAATGCCTAGATATGAAAGGCCCCATGCTGATCTTATGCGAAACTTAAGCCCGGTTGTAGTCGTAGAACAACGATCGATAGGTGGCAATTCGCGCTCGACAGTGGGCACCTATATGGATATTAATCCATTAATTAGACTTTTGTTTTCTAGAATAGGAGAGCCATCCATAGGTTCTGCTACTGATTTTTCAAGCCAAAGTTCTTTTGGTAGATGTCCGGAATGTGGTGGATTTGGAGAAGTCATTGCGCCAGACCTACATAAGATGATTGATTTCAGTAAGTCACTTCGAGATTATGCAGTGAAATTTAAACCATTATCGCCTTCGGGTTGGCAAGGCAGGTGGATGATGACCGGTGGATTGTTCGATCCGGATAAACCGATAAAGAATTACCCGGAAGAAGAGCTCCACCTGCTATTATATGGTCCCCCGGAAGGTGAAAAGGTGTATGCACCGTTTCACACAAAAAATGGACCTCAACCACATGAGTGGGACGGGTTATTGCCTAGATTTACGCGCCTTTATATCAATCGTGATGTCTCAAAGCTAAAAGAAGTATCTGAAGATGACGTATTTGCAGTTTCAACACATTCAGTGTGCCCAACTTGCCAGGGTTCAGGTTTAAATCCAAAGGTTTTAGAATGTAGAATCAATGGTTTAAATATTGCAGAATACGATCAATTAGAGCTTACCGAACTACTGGAAGAACTTAAGAATATAAAAGATCCTATGGGAGTGTCTGTAGCACAACAAGCAATCCCGCAAATCATCCAACTAGTTGATATGGGATTAGGATATTTGAGTCTATCAAGAAAAATGGGGACTTTGTCGGGCGGCGAGGCGCAAAGGGTAAAAATTGCTAAGCATTTAGGTAGCAGCCTAAATAATATGACATACATTTTCGACGAACCAAGTGCAGGTCTACATCCAGAAGAAGTGGATATGTTAATCCAAATGTTGAAAAGTCTAAAAGCCCAACATAATACCGTCATTGTTATTGAACACGATCTATCAGTCATAAAAATAGCGGATGAAATCATAGAGATGGGGCCAGGGGCAGGTGTAAACGGAGGAGAAGTTGTCTATCAAGGGAAACTAGAAGGACTAAAAAACTCAAAAGCGGCAACAACTCTAAGCCATAAGCTAACAGTCAATAAGAATCCAAGAACGATAGAAGATTATTTTACAATAAAAAGCGCCAGGAACAATAACTTAAAAAATATAAGCGTAAATATTCCTAGCAATGTCTTGGTTTCAATTTGTGGAGTATCTGGTTCGGGTAAAAGCTCGTTAATGTTCGAAGAATTCACGAAAAAATTTCCAGAAACCATCATGGTCGGGCAAGGCGGTATAGGAGTCTCTAGCCGTTCGACACTAGCTACATATATGGGAATCATGGATGATATTCGATCCATATTTTCAAAAGAAACAGGGCAGCCAGCTGGTTTGTTCAGCTTTAACTCTATAGGAGCATGTCCTATCTGCAAAGGAAAAGGAGTACTAACTCCAGACGTAGCATTTGCAGATCCGGTGGCAATTCCATGTGAAACGTGTGGAGGTACAAGGTATTCAGACGAAGCGCTTGCCTATCGATACCAAGATAAAAATATAGTAGAAATTTTAGATTTAACGATTGAAGAGGCAAAGAACTATTTTAAATGGCCAAAAATCATAAAAAGAGTGAACACGCTAAAAGAAGTAGGGTTAGGGTACCTCACCCTAGGACAGACAACAAGTTCTCTAAGCGGAGGAGAAATCCAACGTCTAAAACTGGCAAGCCACTTACAAAAAGAAGGACAAATCTACTTATTAGACGAGCCATCCTTAGGACTGCACACGAAAGATAATGGAAAACTCTTAGATATCTTTCAAAAACTAGTAAACAGAGGTAATTCCGTAATAATAATCGAACACAATCTGGACTTTATAGCGGCGAGCGACTGGGTAATCGAATTGGGTCCAGGAGGAGGAAAGCAAGGCGGACATATTATATTTGAAGGCACGCCAGAAGAGATGTTACATGCAGGAACAGTGACAGCGAAATGGTTAAAGGGATGGAGTTGAAAAACAGTTCGATTAAAATGGGGATTTACTCGAGTGGTATAACTAACATAGCAGCAAGAATACTAGTTGTTATAGGTATGAATTGTTTTTGAATG
This sequence comes from Bacillus sp. JJ1521, assembly GCF_036965165.1. Taxonomy (NCBI): domain Bacteria; kingdom Bacillati; phylum Bacillota; class Bacilli; order Caryophanales; family Bacillaceae; genus Bacillus; species Bacillus sp. JJ1521. Next base: position 10,938 of record NZ_JBALOX010000024.1, read on the forward strand.
GTGAGCATCATCAATATTTTTTCAGAATGGATTCTTTTCTCTGTCCATCAGCCAATATAAATTTTAATAATAAAAAATATTGTTGACTATTGAGAATGTGGTAAATATAATAAAAATAACAAATGATAATAATTATCATTATCATTATTACAAAATTAACAAAGGCGGACTTATAAATGAACCTTACTAAACTTTTTAAACCTTTTCTTGCAAGTGTACTATTAATTGTTGGTTTAGCTGGATGCGGATCAGCAACTGATAACAGCACAGAAGGACAAAAAACATCCGAAGAGCCAAAAAAAGCTGAGAATCAGGTGGTTAATGTTTATACAGCTAGACATTATGAGGCGGATGAAGAAGTATATAAGAAATTTACAGAAGAAACTGGTATCAAAGTGAATGTTGTTAAAGGAGAAGCAGAAGAACTTATTGAGCGTTTAAAGCGTGAAGGCGAAAGTACGCAGGCGGATTTATTTATTACTGTAGATGGCGGAGTTTTAGCAAATGCAAAGAATAATGATATTCTGCAGCCAGTTCAATCTGACATTATCAACAAAAATGTTCCTGCTAATCTTCGTGATAAAGACAATAACTGGATAGGTATGGCCACAAGAGCACGAGTAATTGTTTACTCGAAAGATCGCGTAAATCCAGATGAGCTTTCTACATATGAAGCTTTAACTGACGAGAAATGGAAAGGGAAAGTGCTAGCTCGATCTTCAACAAGTCTTTACAACCAATCTTTACTAGCTTCTTTCATTGAGTTAAACGGTGAAGAGAAGGCAGAGCAATGGGCACAAGGTATTGTCAACAACTTTGCACGCCAGCCAGATGGCGGTGACCGTGACCAAGCGAAAGCGATCGCAGCTGGTACTGGTGATGTAGCAATTATGAACACATATTATGTTGGACTTCTTGTAAATTCTGAGGATCCTGAAGAAAAGAAAGTTGGAGAAGGTATCGGTGTATTTTTCCCTAACCAAGAAACAAATGGAACACATGTGAATATAAGCGGTATTGGATTAACGAAGCATAGTAAAAACCCTGAAAATGCTACTAAACTAATAGAATACATGACAGGTGTGGAAGCACAAGAATTTTTAGCTGCCCACAACTATGAATTCCCAGTAAATCCAGAAGCTAAGAAACCTGAGATACTGGAATCATGGGGCGACTTTAAAATGCAAGAGCTTAATTTTGATACTTTAGGAGAGCATAATCATAAAGCAATTGAGATTTTCAATAAAACAGGTTGGAAATAAAAATGTTCATTTATCGAGTTAAACGATTTTTTCAAAAAGATTTTAATAGTTGGTGGATTATCAGCATGTTGGGGGCGGCAGTTATACTGCTGCCTATCCTGTTTATCTTTTTATCACTTTTTCAGGAACCTAACCAAAACTGGTTTCAGATTCGCCAGTATTTATTAAAAACATATGTCGCAAATACGCTAATTCTTGTTTTATTAACAGGGGTTTTTACTGCGTTTTTAGGGGTTACGCTTGCTTGGCTAACCTCGGCCTATGATTTTCCGTTAAAGCGTTTTTTTCGCTGGGGCTTATTATTGCCACTTGCGATTCCGCCTTATATAGCTGCTTATACGTATAGAACGATGTTTAGCTACACAGGTGTGATCCAAACAACGTTGCGGAATCACTTTGATTATCAAATCAATCCTGAGCTACTATCGATTTCATCTTTACGCGGCGCAATATTCATTTTTACTTTGTTTTTATTTCCTTATGTTTATATAATGACAAGGGCTTTTCTCGAGAGCCAGAGCTCATCATTTTTTGAAAACGCGAGACTGCTTGGAAGAAAGCCGCTTGCGATTTTTTTTAGGGTTGTGCTTCCACTTTCAAGACCTGCTATTGTTGCTGGGGCAGTCCTTGTCATTTATGAAGTGCTCAGTGATTATGGAGTAACAAGCTATTTTGGCATTCATACAATCTCAACTGCTATCTTTCAAACATGGTTTGGCATGTATGATATCGATTCTGCCATGAGGCTGGCAGCATGGCTAATGGTGATTATCGTAGGGCTGTTTTTTTTAGAAAGGTTGCTAAGACAAGGACGGCGCTTTAATGTAAATAACAAATCAAGAGCACTAGTGCCGATGAAGCTAAAGGGTGTAAAGGCAACTGCTGCTTTTCTGTATTGTGGAACTGTGTTTTTGATCGGATTCCTAATTCCGCTCATACAGTTAATCGCCTGGGCAAAATTGACGTTTCATAAAGTATGGAATGAAAGCTTTTTTACATTGTTTTTTCAAACCGTTTATGTTGCAGCAATTTCTACGGTGCTGATTCTGATTCTAGCCATTGTCGTTGCGAATGTGTGTCGGACTCATTCGACGGGATCTTATGTTTTAGCTAAATTAACCACTACCGGTTATTCCATTCCAGGTGCAATTGTGGCTATTGGGGTACTTGCCGTGTTTATTACACTTGATAAATGGCTCGCACCCTTGTATTCTTATTTGGGATTAGGAAATGCCCCATTAATTTTAAGTCTGTCATTAGTGATGTTGATTGTCGGTTACGCGATTCGTTTTATGGCTACAGGCTTTAATGCGGTCGAGGTTGGCTTTGAAAAAGTTGGTACAAAGTATTCAGAAGCTTCAAGAATGCTCGGTCTAGGCATGACGAAAACATTTTTTAAAGTAGATCTACCGTTAATAAAAGGTGCGCTTATAAGTGGCTTTATTTTAACATTTGTTGAAATCTGCAAGGAACTTCCTTTAGCCTTACTGTTAAGACCATTTAATTTTGATACGCTGGCAACAAAGACTTTTCAGTATGCAAAAGATGAAATGATATTTGAGGCCTCTATATCGTCCTTAATGATTATTGGCATTAGTGTTTTGTCTGTCTTCGTGTTTCAAATGATCGATAAGAAGGTGGAACGATGAAAGTAGTTGAAATCCAAAATCTTTGTTTTGGCTATACTCAAACGACAGCACCGATTATTGACAATTTTTCTTTTTCATTGAATACTGGAGAAATTGTCGGTGTATTGGGGCAGAGCGGCAGTGGTAAAAGCACTTTGCTTCGCTTAATTTCTGGATTAGAAATGCCGACGAAGGGGACAATTACAATTGCGGGTAAACCAGTAGTTGGAAAGCGTATTTTTGTTCAGCCTGAAGACAGAGGTGTCGGCATGGTGTTTCAGGATTATGCGTTATTTCCTCATATGACTGTAAAAGATAATATTTTATTTGGCTTGTCCCGAATGGCGAGGAAGGATCGGAAGCGTCGGGTCCAAGAGATGCTAGAGCTTGTCCATATGGAGGTATTTGGCGACCGATATCCCCATGAGCTAAGCGGCGGACAGCAGCAAAGGGTAGCTCTTGCAAGGGCACTCGCACCAAAGCCCAAAATTTTATTGATGGATGAGCCCTTCAGTAACCTAGATGCCGATCTAAAGGAAGCTATTCGAGAAGAATTGCTAACCATTTTGAAGAAAGCAAATATAACATGTATGATTGTGACACATGACCGCAAAGATGTGGAGGCAATTTGTGATAACAGCATCACAATGTGTCCGCTCATTGTCGAGCAAGGCGCATCTGGGCAGAAGTTTCAAACATTTCCATAGGTGAATATTTTTCGGACCTACTGATTAATAAATAAAATTAATACATTAAAATGATAAGAAGATTGGCGAATTAAATGGGTCAATCTCTTTTCTTATGGATCTGAGGTTATTTTACGGGTTTCTTTTTGATAATAGGTTCCTTTAGCGCAATAATGGTGACCTTCTTGAGATATTTTAGTTAAATGTAAAACTTTTTACCATACAATTAAGGGGTTATCCACTGGTCATTGAAGAATGATTTGAGGATAGTCCCTTTGTTATATCAAACGTTTTTTGCCTAATTTCTGCACAATTTAATATTAAAATTGCTTTGATAATCAGTCTTGATTTGGGTTTTGATTGTCGTCTTTTCATTCAAATACCCATTTGAATATTATTTGAATTAGGTTACAATATAATCAAATATATATTTGAATGTAAATGGAGTGAGAAGATGAATAAGAAGGATACATGTGAGATTTATTGCTATGACGAAGCAAAGGTCAATCGAATCCAGACTGATTTACAAAGCATTGATATTGTGAGTGTTTCGCAAATGTTAAAAGCGATTGCTGATGAAAATAGAGCAAAAATCACATATGCCCTGTGCCAAGATGATGAATTATGTGTTTGTGATATAGCAAATATACTTGATGTTCCCGTAGCAAATGCTTCCCATCACTTACGAACTCTTCATAAACAAGGTGTTGTGAAATTTAGAAAAGAAGGAAAGCTTGCATTTTATTCATTGGATGATGAACATATTAAGCAAATCATGATGATTGCGTTGGTGCATAAGAAAGAGGCGAAGGTCAATGTCTGATCAACAAGTTGCTCTTTCCGAACAAGAGATAAAAACTTATCGTGTTCAAGGATTTTCTTGCGCAAACTGTGCAGCCACTTTTGAAAGAAAAGTGAAAGAATTGCCGGGCGTTCAAGATGCGAAAGTAAACTTTGGGGCATCTAAAGTTTATGTTACAGGCTCTACAACAATTCAGGAGTTAGAAAAAGCAGGAGCATTTGAAAATTTAAAGATTCGGGATGAAAAAGAGCAAAGGGTCGAACGTGAACCTTTTTGGAAGCAAAAAGAAAATAGTAAGGTATATATTTCTGCGATTTTACTTGTGGTCAGCTGGTTTTTAGGGGAGCAATTCGGGGAAGGTCATATTCTTCCGATGATTGGTTATGCATCATCGATTTTAATTGGTGGATATTCATTATTTATTACAGGACTAAAAAACTTAAGCAAATTATACTTCGATATGAAAACGCTTATGACCATTGCGATCATAGGTGCTGCGCTAATTGGTGAATGGGGTGAAGGAGCAACAGTTGTGATCCTTTTTGCTATTAGTGAAGCATTAGAACGTTATTCAATGGATAAAGCTCGCAGGTCGATTGAGTCATTAATGGATATTGCTCCAAAAGAAGCGTTAATCCGTCGTGGGAACCAAGAAATGATCATCCATGTTGATGAAATTCAAGTTGGCGACATTATGATTGTGAAACCTGGTCAAAAGCTTGCCATGGATGGATTAGTTGTGAAAGGCAATTCAACTCTAAATCAGGCAGCAATAACTGGTGAAAGTGTTCCGGTATCTAAGACTGTCGATGATGAGGTTTTTGCAGGAACATTGAATGAAGAGGGTTTATTAGAAGTAAAAGTAACGAAACGAGTGGAAGATACAACCCTTTCAAAAATCATTCACCTGGTTGAAGAAGCTCAAGCAGAAAGGGCACCATCTCAAGCGTTTGTCGATAAATTTGCGAAATACTATACTCCTGCGATTGTACTGATAGCTCTTTTGATTGCGGTCGTTCCTCCATTACTTGGGGGTGATTGGAGCAATTGGATTTATCAAGGATTAGCCGTATTAGTGGTTGGTTGTCCGTGTGCGTTAGTCGTTTCAACTCCTGTTGCGGTCGTGACTGCAATCGGAAATGCCGCGAGAAATGGTGTCTTAATAAAAGGTGGTATTCATTTAGAAGAAGCGGGTCATTTAAAGTCTATTGCCTTTGATAAAACAGGTACATTAACAAAAGGGATTCCTGCTGTAACAGACATCGCGACATATGGTGGAAGTGAAAATGAGTTATTGGCAATTACGGCAGCCATTGAAAAAGGATCGCAACATCCACTTGCGTCAGCCATTATTCGAAAAGCTGAAGAAAAAGGTTTGAACTTGAATGAGGTGTCTATTGAAGAATTCCAATCGATTACAGGTAAAGGTGTAAAAGCAAAAGTAAATAATGAAATATATTATGTAGGAAGTCCAAAACTTTTTGAGGAATTACACGGAAATATCCAAAGTGATAAAATGCAAAAGATCACAGAAATGCAGATGCAAGGAAAAACAGTGATGATCTTAGGTACTAAAAATGAAATCCTATCATTGATAGCCGTAGCGGATGAAATAAGAGAAACATCGAAAGAAGTTATAAGTAAATTGAATCATCTTGGTATCGAAACAGTAATGTTGACAGGGGATAACCAAAGAACTGCATCAGCAATTGGAAAACAAGTAGGTGTTTCCGATATTAAAGCGGATTTACTGCCTGAAGATAAATTAAATTTTATCAAGGAGCATAGAGGAAAAAATCAAAGTGTGGCAATGGTTGGGGATGGCGTTAACGATGCACCTGCACTCGCTGCATCTTCTGTTGGTGTAGCAATGGGTGGTGCAGGAACTGATACAGCAATCGAAACGGCTGATATTGCATTAATGTCAGATGATTTAAGCAAATTACCATATACCATCAAATTAAGCCGAAAAGCGTTGATGATTATTAAGCAAAATATCACCTTCTCTTTAGCAATTAAATTATTTGCATTACTTTTAGTAGTGCCTGGTTGGTTAACCTTGTGGATCGCAATTTTTGCCGACATGGGAGCAACGCTGATCGTTACATTGAATAGCTTAAGACTACTAAAAGTCCGAGAATGAATATTAAATTGTACGATATGAGGGACGTAATCCCTGTCTTAGCAAAAAGAAGTAAATTCTGATAATGGAATTTACTTCTTTTTTTATCAATTCAAAATTAATTTGTCATCGCCAACTGGCTCAACATGCACATGAACATCTTGAACGTTATGTTCCTGCATTAAAATGACCTCTACTTTTGTAGATATTTCATGTGCTTGGGTAATATCTAAGTGATTCGGAACAGAAATCACAACATCCACTACATTGCTATTTCCGTATGTTCTTCCTTTAATATCCTTTACTTCTAAAACCCCGTTTACATTCAAAATGGTCTGTTTATATTCTTCTAAATCCTCTATATCAAAGCCATCAGTTAAATAATGGGAAGATTCTCGGAAAATGTCCCACCCAGTTTTACAGATTAATAATCCGACAACAAATGCAGTGACTGGATCAAGCCAAGGTATGCCAAGCTGTGACCCTAAAATTCCGATTGCAGTTCCAATGCTAACCCATGCATCAGAGAGATTGTCTTTAGCTGCCGCCATAACTGCATGACTTTTTACTTTATTAGCTAGATTTTTATTATATCGGTATACCAATACCATGATAAAAGCGGAAATAAACCCGGTCCATGCCGCTATCATATCAGGTGATTCTGTTTTACCACTAAAGACAGACGATGCTGCACCATATAGAACTTGAACACCAACAACCATCATGATTAATGATGCAATTAAAGAAGAAACTGTTTCGGCTTTCCAATGGCCATAAGGGTGATCGTCATCAGCGGGTTTTTGAGAGAGTTTTAAACCAATCAAAACTGCAACAGAAGCAACGATATCAGTAGTGTTATTTAACCCATCGGCTTTTAGTGCCTCTGAACCGGCTATATACCCTATGATTAATTTCAATATCGATAAGAAGATATAGACGGCAATGCTTAAAATCGCACCACGTTCCCCTAGCTTCAAATCTTGATACCTTTGCTCCATTTCATTTCCTCCCCAAATTCCATTGAATCTTATTGTAACAAAGGGGTTTCGTGTTAGTCTACGGCAACGTTTTTGTGGAATAGCAACAATTAACCAGTAAGGAAAAAGTTTTGACCATAGGAAAACTAATATGGTTCCTGGTATTACAAATTGTTCGGAGACGCTAAATAGTTATAATGTATATATAAACCTTATCCAGGAAGATATAGGTAGATATAAATCTATCGAGGGAGTTGGTATGATGCAAAAACAAACCTTAAATGAAGCCCTTATCCGTGCAAGTGAAAATGGGGAATTGGAGGATGCGGAGCGCTTTCTACAAGAGGGAGCGAGCATTCATTTTAAGGATAAGAATGGTAGAACTGCCCTTATGGTAGCTACCCAAAACAATCAAGTTTCGGTTGTGCAATTGTTATTAGAAGCTGGGAGTGATGTAAATGCGAGAGATATGACCCAGTTAACACCCTTTATTTGCGCTGGTGCAAACGGATTTCACGAAATTTTAAGCATGATGCTGCCATATGGAGCTGACATTAACAGTGTAAATCGATTTGGTGGTACGGCTTTGCTGCCTTCAAGTGAAAAAGGGTATTTGAAAACCGTACAGATTTGCTTGGAAGCTGGAATCCCAGTAAATCACGTGAATCAATTAGGGTGGTCGGCATTATTAGAAGCTGTCATTTTGGGAAATGCTGGTCGTCTGTATTCTAATGTTATCCAGCTTCTAGTTGAAGCAGGGGCGGATGTGAACCTGCCTGACCGAGATGGCAAGTCTGCACTTCAACATGCTGAAGAACTCAATTTAATAAAGGTTGTGAAAATCTTAAACAAGGAATATATAGAGAGTAATCAAAGTATTGAAAAGGCAAAATCACTCTACAAAGAAGATAGGTATGAAGAGGCAATCACAACCATAGACCATGAACTTAAAAGTGACAGTGAAAACTTAGATTTATATTATTATAAAGGGCTTTATTTACAAGAAGCTAAGAGGTATGAAGAAGCTTTCCTTCAGTTCGAGATCGCCCTAGCAAAAGACCCAAATGACTTAGATTTTTATTTCTATACTGCCAATTGCTTAAGGTTGTTGAAGAAACCAGACGAAGCACTTGCTGAATTTGATAAAGCCTGTGAATTCGATCCTAATGCAACCTTTTACAGATACCATAAATCAAATTATTTGAGAGAACTTGGCAGACATGAGGATGCGGTTGTGGAGATGGACAAGCTTTTGGCTCTCCAACCGCATCGATACGATTTCTCATTCCACAAGGCGAATAGCTTAAGATCTTTAGGCAGACATGACGAAGCAATTGTTGCCATTGAGAATGCAATCAAACAGGATTCTACAAATCCTTTGTATCAATTACATAAAAAGCAGTCTCTCGAATTACTAGGAAAAAAACACAAAGGAGAAAAAACAAATGAAAGATAGAAATATGCTTAAAAAGAACTCTTATATGCTGTTAAACGTTTTATTAGAAAGTGGTTATAAGTATGAAGATGGGCAGGTCGTAGCCACTGAAACACAATTACGTAATATTGAAATTGAAAACGGTATTATTACGAAAATACAAGATACAAATATACCTTTAAAAAAAGATATAGATTGCTATGATGCGAAGGGAATGCTTCTCCTTCCAGCTTTTAAGGAAATGCACATTCATTTAGATAAAACCTATTTTGGAGGACCATGGAGGGCTGGAGCAAATGGAAAAAGTATTTTTGACATGATTGAATTTGAAGAAAAGGTACTTCCAGAACTACTTCCAACGGCACAAGAGCGTGCGGAAAAATTAATTGAGCTAATCCTAAGCCATGGTTCAACATTTGTTCGAAGTCATTGTAATATTGATCAGACTGTAGGGCTACAAAATCTTGAAAAAGTAAAGGCAGCCCTAGAGAATTATTCAGATAAAATTTCACATGAAATCGTAGCCTTTCCTCAACATGGATTGCTTCGTTCAAATGCAGAAGGGCTTTTGCGAGAGGCCATGGAGCTCGGAGTAACACATGTTGGAGGTCTTGACCCAACCGTTGTTGATGAAAATATGGAGAAGTCTTTGGAAACTATGGTGCAAATCGCAGTGGACTACAACGTAGGCATAGATATTCATCTTCATGAGGGTGGAGAAACAGGAATAAAAGCAATAAAAAGGTTAGCTGATTTTACTGAAGAGGCCGGCCTAGAGGGAAAAGTAACAATTAGCCATGCGTTCTCACTAGCTTCATTATCGGAAAAATTGGGAATTGACCTTGTAAACCGCCTAGCTTCTTTAGGTATTTCAATAGCCTCATCTGTTCCAATTGGTAAAACTATTATGCCAATTCCATTTCTTCAAAAGCAGGGGGTAGAAGTCCTTCTCGGAAATGATAGCATAACAGACCATTGGTCACCGTTTGGGATTGGCGATATTCTTCAGAAAGCGCATCTTGCAGCACAATTATATGGTTGGAGCAATGAGTTTCATTTATCGCGCGCCTTATCTTTAGCAACTGGGGGCATTACTCCTTTAGATACAGATGGCAATCAAATTTGGCCAAGGGTTGGAGATGTAGCAACCGCCGTCCTTGTACAAGCTAGCTGTTCAGCAGAGGCTGTAGCCCGATTGCCAAAGCGTATGGCTGTACTAAATAAAGGTATTTTTTCTTCAGGATCTTTAGAAAAAAAGTAGTCATTTAAGAATTCTGCAATGGATCTTGTCACTTTTAAAGCCATATTTGTCGTTTGACTGGTTCCCTTACATGTAGTGTTGTATATGAGTTCATACTAAACCCATACCACGAAAAAAATCCTTGTCATTTCGATTGAAGCCGATTATAGTTTAATAGTAATGACAACTGACAAGACACTAAGGGGAGTAAAGATTATGACAGAAAAAACAATTTCACAGCGAAAGCTTCTGGGTATCGCAGGTCTCGGCTGGATGTTTGACGCACTGGATGTTGGAATGCTTTCCTTTATTATTGCAGCACTGCACGCGGAATGGGGTTTGACACCAGAACAGATGGGTTGGATTGGAAGTGTGAACTCAATCGGGATGGCTGTAGGTGCTCTTCTTTTTGGCCTATGGGCTGATAGAGTTGGTAGGAAGAATATATTTATTATCACGTTATTATTATTTACCCTTGCGAGCGGTATTTCCGCATTTACAACGACCCTTTTCGCCTTTTTAGTTCTACGATTTTTTGTGGGCATGGGTCTTGGTGGTGAATTACCAGTAGCTTCAACACTCGTTTCAGAGAGTGTTTCGGCGAAAGATCGCGGTAGAGTTGTTGTTCTACTAGAAAGCTTTTGGGCATTTGGATGGCTACTTGCAGCACTTATTTCTTATTTTGTTATTCCTTCGTTTGGTTGGAGAGTTGCTCTTATCCTGGGTGCTCTGCCTGCTTTATATGCTATTTATTTACGTCTTAATTTACCTGACTCTCCGGCGTTTTCACCAAAAAAAGCGGAGAAACGGTCCATTATTCAAAATGTCCGAGATGTTTGGTCGAAGAAATATGCACGTTCCACATTCGTACTTTGGATGGTCTGGTTCACGGTTGTTTTTTCGTACTATGGGATGTTCCTTTGGTTGCCAAGTGTGATGGTGATGAAAGGATTTAGTATGATTCAAAGTTTCGAATATGTATTAATCATGACGCTGGCTCAGTTACCAGGTTATTTTACAGCTGCATGGCTTATTGAACGAGTAGGGAGAAAGTTTGTGCTTGTTACTTATTTGCTTGGGACAGCGGGCTCTGCCCTTGTTTTCGGTCAAGCAGAAACGACTGCAATCCTGATTGCTTCGGGAATCTTATTATCATTCTTCAACCTCGGTGCATGGGGGGCTTTATATGCATACACCCCTGAACAATATCCGGCTGTCATTCGTGGGACAGGCGCAGGTATGGCCGCAGCAATCGGTCGTGTAGGTGGGATCCTTGGTCCACTTCTTGTCGGCTCACTAGTTGCTGCAGGTAAACCTATTAGTTTCATTTTTGTGTTATTTTGCGCTAGTATCGTCATCGGTGTGATTACACTTGCATTTTTCGGGAAAGAAACAAAGCAGGTCGAATTAACCTAGAAGAAAGGTCATTAAAAGAAATGGGCAAAGCTCTCCACCCTCTTAGTGCGGTGGAGAGCTGATTCTGTTAAATAACCAAATGACTAGTTGCAATGCAAAGGCGTCTTTAAAGTTTTGTGGGTCATAGCCGCTTTCTAATTTAATTTTATTTAGACGGTAAATTAAGGTGTTACGATGGATGTAAAGTTTATTTGCAGCTTCTTTTATATTTAAATTCGAGTCAAAGAATGCTTGAAGCGTGTCTAAATGATTTTTTAGATCTCCTTTGCTCCCTAGTATTCTTTCTAAAAACTGTTCAGCTAGCTTTGGATCGATTTGATGAACGAGTGCCTCCGGTTCAATGTCTGTATAAGAAATGATCTTTTGTTGTGGTTTACTG
>NZ_JBALOX010000025.1:0-5289 GCF_036965165.1 Bacillus sp. JJ1521
CCCAGGGCTTCAAGCTCCTGCATAACCGTTTCGAAATCCATAACTTTGTACTTCCTTCCCGAATATTATTACCCTATTAGTTTAACCAACTAGCACATATATAAAGTACCATACTTCTCAATTTTACCATTAATCATATTTTCTTCTTTATTATTTGTTGATATTGCCCTCTAACAAATCAAAAAGCGTAGTATGATCTAATAGCTCCGCGATTTTATCTCTAATAAGTGCCCATAAGGGTTTTAGTAGACAGCCTGATTCTAATGGACAGCTTTCATAGGATGTAATACTTACACATCCCATGGGTGCCAGTGGTCCTTCTAAGTTTCGAATGACTTCTCCAATTATAATGTCATTCGTGCCTCTGCTTAATTTGTAACCGCCGTTCACACCTCTTTTACTTTGTACATAACCATTTCTTTTCATCTGCAAAAGAATCTGTTCTAAGTAATTAACGGGTACAAGTGTTTTCTCCGATATCTCCTCTATATTTATTAATTGATTTTCCTTTATACCCAGATAAATTAGTGCTCGTAATGCATATTCTCCCCTACTCGAAACCTTCATTTACGATCTCCCCTTTTAAAAAAAAGCATATTTTTTTTAGATAAGCACCCACCCAAAGCATACGTCATATCTTAGGTTAGAAACTTGATTAGATTAGTCGACAATTAGAAATTATTATATTCATTTCTAGTCTATTCAGGATTGTAAGAAAAAGGAGAGATTCATATGAAAAGGTTGATTTTGCTTGCTTTAATAGGGTTAGTCGCACAGTTAGTAGATGGTTCTTTAGGAATGGCATATGGGGTGACATCTACATCATTGTTGCTTATGTTTGGAATTGCACCAGCTGTTGCCTCAGCATCCGTCCATATGGCTGAAGTCGTAACAACAGCCGCCTCAGGTGTATCACATATAAAATTTGGAAATGTTGATAAACAAGTAGTGTACAAATTAATAATACCCGGCTCAATAGGTGCTTTTCTAGGAGCTTGTTTCTTAAGCAGTATTCCTGGCGATATTATCAAGCCATACGTATCTATTTTCTTATTAATTTTGGGCGTTTTTGTCATTTATAAATTCCTCTTTAGGTTTAACTCAAACAGAAAAACCTCAACTAAGAAATGGACAAAAAAACAGTTTGTTCCACTTGGTTTTATAGCTGGTTTCTTCGATGCAACAGGTGGTGGAGGTTGGGGACCAATTGCCACTCCAGTTTTATTAACAGGTAATAAAATGGAGCCAAGAAAAGTAATCGGCTCAGTTGATACAAGTGAATTTGCTATAGCTGTTTCATCTACACTTGGTTTTCTTTTAACATTGGGCTGGTCCAATATTAATCTCCAATGGGTTCTAGCGTTGATGATTGGTGGGGTCATTGCAGCTCCAATTGCAGCGTGGTTGGTCAAAATTATTCCTACCAACCTTTTAGGTACACTTGTCGGCGGTTTAATCATTTTAACAAATATTAGGACTTTATTAGGTGCATTAGATATATCCCAAATCGTAAGTCTTTACACGTATATCACTCTTGCAGCCCTATGGCTTATAGCAATAGTAAGTGTAATTTGGAAGATAAAAAAAAGGAAGCTTTAATAATAAACAGACATTGGATTAAAACGAATTAGCACAAGGAGGAAAAATCTCTTTGTGCTTAAATCGTTACTATTCATTATCTGTTTCCTGATTTTCTAAGACAAGTGCGGTGTTATTATTATTTATGAGAGACTCGACGTCAAAGGAATCGTTATCGTCCTCTCCTCTCAGTATTTGGTTAATCTTTATATTAGCTGTTTCTGCTTCTTGTTTCCTGTTTTTCATTTCGATACCTCCCGGAATTGTTTTTCCTTTAAAATTTCTATTCGTTTAAATCATATCTTTTCCCTTTTATTAAATATAGGATGCTTTCTGAGATGTTAGTTGAATGGTCTGCAACTCTTTCTACATTTCTGCAAATGAAAGACAATTGGGCAATTTGTGAAATAGATTCAGGCTTTTGGGTCATCAGCTCTAATAATTCCTTAATCAGTCTTCCATATGCTTCATCTACTTCGTCATCGATCTTAGCAACATTTTTTGCGAGTTCGACATCTTCCTCGTTGTAAGCCCTAAGAGAATCAGCAACCATTTTATTGGCTACCTCTGCGACTCGTGGTATATCCTCGATTGGTTTAATCAGTTGTTCAGTTCCAATCCGGATGACTGATTTAGCAATATTTACTGCTAAATCCCCAACTCTTTCAAGGTCTGAGGAAATTTTAGTCGCAACAACGACTCTTCTAAGATCAATAGCTACTGGTGCTTGCTGTGCAATTAACAAAATAGCTTTATCATTGATTTCTTCTTCCAATAAATTTAGCCGAGAGTCATTTTCAATAATTTTTAATGCTTTGTCTATGTCCTGATTCTTTAATGCCTCAATGGATTGACCAACTGCTTCTTGTGCTTGACTGCCTAAGTGTATGACCATCTCTTTTAGCTCGTTAAGCTCTGCTTGAAATGTCGCTCGTATCTGCATCGCAATCACCCCCTATTTTTAGCCAAATCGGCCAGTGATATAATCCTCTGTTTCCTTTTTATCCGGGTTTGAAAACATTTTGCTTGTATTTGTAAACTCAATGACTTCACCACTCAAGAAAAATGCAGTTTTTTCTGAGATTCTCGCAGCTTGTTGCATATTATGAGTCACAATGATGATGCTGTAATTCTTTTTCAATTCTTGAACCAAATCCTCGACTTTTAAAGTAGAGATAGGATCAAGTGCTGAAGTGGGTTCGTCCATTAATATTACATCAGGTTCAATTGCCAGACACCTTGCAATACAAAGACGCTGTTGTTGTCCCCCAGACATTCCATAGGCGTTTTCTTTTAAACGATCTTTAACCTCATCCCATATTGCAGCACCGCGCAGACTTTTTTCTACAATTTCATCTAATACCTTTTTATTACGAATCCCATGTATTCGCGGTCCGTATGCAATATTCTCATAGATCGATTTTGGAAAAGGATTCGGTTTCTGAAACACCATTCCCACATTGGTCCTTAATGCCTCAACTGGATAGGATTTGTTAAAAATATTTTTCCCTCGGTACAAGATTTCTCCAGAAGTACGAACAATAGGTATTAATTCAACCATTCTGTTTAAGGTTTTAAGATATGTAGATTTCCCACACCCGGAGGGACCAATAATTGCTGTTACTTCATTTTCTGCAATTTGAAGGTTAATTTCCTTCAGGGCCTGATTTTCTCCATACCATAAGTTTAAATTTTTCGTATCATAAACGATATTCTTGTTGGTATTTGTTGGTTCAGCCTTCTTATTGATTCCTTGTACAAATTTCTGCTTATTTTCAGTCTCAACTGGCATTTTTTTCTTCCTCCAGTAGGTTACGGTTAATACCTTTTTTGAAATTTATTTCGGATAATTACTGCAATAGAGTTCATGATCAAGAGTATTAGTAGTAGGATGATAATTGTAGCAGCAGCTAAATTGGCATATTCCGCCACTAATGCTGAGTCTAATGTCCAATAATAAATTTGTATTGGTAAAACGGTAAACTTGTCAAAAATGGAATTTGGAAATGGAATTAAAAGCGCTGGAATTCCAACTACAACAAGTGGAGCTGTTTCACCAACGGCGCGAGATAAAGCTAAAATAACTCCAGTTAAAATTCCTGGTATTGCAGCAGGAAGTACCACCTTTTTTATTGTCTGCCATTTTGTTGCTCCCATTCCATACGAAGCTTCCCGTAAAAACTGAGGAACTGAACGCAGTGCCTCCTGACTCGCTACCACTACGATAGGAAGTACGAGTAGTGACATCGTAAGACCTCCAGCAAGTACAATATTGCCAAGACCCATCGTTCTTACAAAGACTGTCATCCCTAGAATCCCAAAAACAATCGAAGGAACACCTGCTAAATTTGAAATATTTGTTTGAATAAAGGATTGCAATCGCCCTTTTGTTGCATATTCCTCTAAGTAAATCGCTGTACCAATTCCAAGAATCATTGTTACTGGGACAACAACAATCATCAGCCACACTGTTCCTAAAATGGCACCCATTATTCCCGCTCTTTCTGGAACAGTGGATAGTTTGTTGGTCAGAAAACCTATATTAATCCAACCAAGCCCGTCCGATAGAACACGGTAAAACAGCGTTACTAGAACAACTAGTCCTAATAATGTAGCTAAGAGGAAAATGTTTTTCGTTATTCGATTCGTATGTAATCGAGCACCCATCCTTTTCAGCACAAGATCCTTATCCACATATTTCATAATTAATACCCCTCCCTAAATCGTTTGGAGATATAACGGGCAATGAGATTCATAATTAATGTAAAGACAAATAACGTTAATGCAACTGCATATAAGCTATAGTATAAAGTTGAACCAGCTGCTGCCTCTCCGCCGGTTACCTCAACAATATAAGCGGTCATTGTTTGCATGGATTGCGTTACATCAAACGTGAAATTTTTAGAGCTTCCACTGGCAATGGTTACGATCATTGTTTCACCAATGGCTCTTGAAATCCCAAGTACAAAGGATGCGATAATTCCAGAAAGCGCAGCCGGGATTACAACGCGACGAGTTACCTCAAGCCTTGTTGCACCTAAGGCCAAAGCCCCTTCTCTCATTGCATTCGGTACAGAACTCATGGCATCTTCGGAGAGAGACGCAATCATCGGGATAATCATTACTCCCATAACAATTCCTGGACTAAGAATATTTGTCGCTTCTAATCCGGGGATAAACGATCGCAATAAAGGCGTAACAAAGGTAAATGCAAAGAACCCATAGACAATGGTTGGAATCCCGGCTAGTATCTCCAACAGTGGTTTTAATGTTCTTCTAATCTTTTCTGACGCATATTCACTTAAATAAATAGCTGACATGATCCCAATCGGTATCGCTACTAGCATGGCAATCGTTGAGGAAATCACTGTACCAGTCAATAAAGGTAATATACCAAATTGTGCATTAGCACCCAGAGGTTTTAACTTGGTACCCGTAAAAAAATCAAGAAATGGCACATCTCTAAAAAAATGAACCGCTTCCTTTAAAAGGATATATAGAATTCCAATTGTCGTAAGAATTGAGATGATTGCAATAATAAATAATAACCTAGGCATAAACTTTTCAGTTACACTATTAAAGCTTACCTTTCTCCTATTTTCTTGAATCATCTCTCTTACCTTTAAATCCTTTTGACTCCCCATTTCCTAACTCCCTTTCACCCATCAAATACGCCTTGACGTATTTGCACCCAGATTTTAGGCCCACAGG
>NZ_JBALOX010000025.1:5325-47835 GCF_036965165.1 Bacillus sp. JJ1521
CATAAAGACGTTGCCACATGAAGTGGCGTACTTAGTCTTTGATCTTACTACTCGAAAAATTTCCTTTGAAAATCTGTGGCATCCACCGGAGGCTTTAACTTTATTCAGTCAAGGTTTGAACCCCACTGAATTAGATACGCTTTTTGTATTCATCACCACTATAAAAGTAGTGTCTATGCTGAATAAAGTTACACTTCTAATAAATGTCCACCATCGAAAAAGTATAAATATCTTTCATTTAGTGGTTTTCTCCAAATATGTTCGATTGCCTTACTATATAATTCAAGCTGGACGCGATACCTGTCTTCTAGTTCAGGCTTTGCATTTTCAAAGCTATTAAACTTACTAGTAATGGTGTCCGTTTTATAGTCAATTAGAACAATTCCCTGTTCATCCTCAAAGATACAGTCGATAACCCCTTGGATAAGGACATTTTCTTGTTGCTCATCAGACCAATCTGCATAGGCTTCAGACGCAGGAATTGCAACACTAAAAGGTACTTCCCGTCTTACATGTTCAGCAGTCAACATACGCTGAGCAATCCCAGATTCAAAAAATCCGAGAATACTTGCTACATCAATCACATCTGCTTGCTCCTGCGTTAAAAGCTCATTATGGACCATTCGTTGAATTTGTTCACGGATGGACTCTTCACTTATAGATGCTTTAATATCAACATGCTGCATCACCATATGCATGGCTGTCCCACGTTCAGCAGGTGTTAATGATTTTTTCTGCATGAATCTTGGTCGATCCGCACTTGCAGAACGGAATCGCGGAAGAAAAGCAACATCACTATGTTCATCCATATTCTCTCGCTGTCTTTTAATTTCGGAGACAGATTGTTTTGAGCGGTTATTTGCTGCAGATGTAAATGGATATTGCCATGTTAATTGATGTTCGATTCTTTCAGAAGCATCACTACTAACTGGAATTGGTTTTCCTTCCTTCAGTGCTGCCTCCATTTGTTCATGTTTGCCTTCTTCTCCAACCTCAATCTTTTGTAGTTCTACAGCAGAGATAGTTCGAATCCCCCATTTTGTTGGGTGATTCACAATGTCTGTTGGTAGCCCGTCGACTGTTTCATCTCCCCGAAGTAATTCGGCATCTCGATGTCTAATTAATCCAGGTCCAATCCAATCTAAATAAGATTTAGCCCCAGCTCTTGTATGATCGGCAATCAGCCATTCTTTGTTTTGAAGTGTCGCTTGCCATTTACCAAGCTGCTTTTCTAAATTCTTTACAGTACCTACAAGATAAAGCTTTTCCTTTGCTCTTGTGAGAGCAACATAAAGAACACGCATTTCTTCAGAAATCAGTTCAAGATGCATTTTTTTCTTAATGGCAAGCATCGGTAAGGTTGGATACGTAATCCTAAGCGTCGGGTTCACATATTTCGTACCAAATCCAAGCTCTTTATCTAATAAATATTTTTTATTTAAATCCATCATATTAAATTGTTTCGAAAGTCCACCTACAAATACAACCGGGAATTCAAGTCCCTTACTCTTATGAATCGTCATTAGGCGAACAACATCCTCTTGTTCTCCAAGCGCTCTTGCCGTTCCTAAATCATCACCGCGGTCCTGCATTCTCTCAATGAACCGTAAGAATCGGAATAAACCTCTAAAGGAAGTCGCTTCATATTGACGAGCACGGTCGTACAGTGCACGGAGGTTTGCTTGGCGTTGTTTTCCACCTGGCATCCCCCCAACAAAATCATAAAAATATGTCTCCCGGTAAAGTTGCCAAATCAAGTCAGATAAGGAACCTGTTCTCGCTCTCGTACGCCAGTTTTCTAATTTATGATAAAATTCGGCTACCTTCCCATGTGTTGCATCATCAGAAGATGCTTCCGTTAAGAATACCTTCAATGCCTCATAATAAGGACTGTTTTTTTCATAGGTTCGAATTTTTGCCAACTCATCTGCTTCAAGTCCAACAATCGGTGAACGTAAAACAGATGCAAGTGGAATATCCTGATAAGGATTGTCGATCACCTTTAACAAAGACATCATAATGGCAACCTCTGTTGCATCAAAATAGCCTGTAGATAGGTCCGCATAAATAGGAATACCTTGTTGTTTGAACTCCTCCATAATTTGGGGAGCCCATGGCATCGAACGCATCAGAATGACAATATCACGGTACGTAATGATTCTCATCCGGTTTTCTTTACGGTCAAATACTTGGAACCCGGAAGAGATCATATCCTTGATTTGCTTTGCCATTGCTCGAGCTTCTAGTTGTGCTGTTTCAAGTTCCGCTTCATCAAAAAGAACGACTCGTTCTTCATCTTCGAAATCTTCATCTGGTTCATAGTTTTCGGCTTCTTGGCCATTTTTATCAATTAATACTAATTCAGCAGCCATTTGATCACTTTGTGGATAATCCGCACCAAGCTTTAATTCGGCATCATCGTCATATTCAATCTCACCAACTGCTTCGCCCATAATTTGTTTGAATAAAAAATTCGTTCCATCCAAGACTTCTGCACGACTACGGAAGTTCTTAGATAAATCGATTCTTAATCCTGTATTTTCACCTGATTGGGTAAACCGTTTATATTTACTCAAAAACAACATTGGTTCTGCAAGTCGGAAACGGTAAATCGACTGCTTCACGTCCCCAACCATGAACATATTCCCAGTCGATTCTCCGTCTTTTGTGACAAGCTTTAATATGGATTCCTGCACCATATTTGTATCCTGATACTCGTCAACAAAAGCTTCTTCAAACTGAATGCGGTATTCAAGGGCCGCTTCTGAAGGGACAAGATCGTCTGTTGATGTGCCTGCTTTTCGAAGGATTTCAAGACAATAATGCTCTAAATCCGAAAAGTCGACTAGCCCTTTTTCTTCTTTAACCTTTTGAAACCTATCACCAAATTCAATCACAAGCTGAACAAGCATTTCAATGGAAGGCTGCATTTCTTTTATATTGTCTAAATAGCTCTCAGGAGTTCGACTGAACAAATCCTCCCTTATTTTTTCAACAAGCTTTTTCGAGTCATCTCTTAGTTTTGTTACCTGATCCTTCAGATTTTCATCATACTCATCACCCTTGACAGGCTTCGCTCTTCCAAAAACAAGAGTTTGCATTTCATGGTAAAGGGCTGCCCATGAGTGTTTCTTTGCCTGTAGGAGTCGATTAACTTGTTCTAGATCCGCTTCAATATTTTCTGCACGAGGTGCCGGGCCTCCAGGGATTCGAATCAAATCCATTGCATGCTGTAAATTGGCTTTTGCACCCTCGAGCTGAAGCGAAATATCCGCTAGTAAATATGGAATATATGGTGTTTGATCCAATGTCTGATCATCGACTTGGTAATCCTCTACAATTTGCTTTAGCCATTCATTAGGTGTTGGATGTGCTCTTGAAAATTCATAAAGTTTCCGGATCATATTCTGTAATTCAACATCAGTTCTATCATTGGTAAAACGGTCAACTAAATCAAAGAATTTTGAGTTTTCCAGATTACTGTAGTGTTTTTCAAATAGCTCCTCCATTACCTCATCTCGTAAAAGCTCGGCTTCAGTTGAATCGGCAATTCGAAAGCCTGGGTCGATATCAATTAAATAATAAAACTTTCGAATAACTTCCAAACAGAATGAGTGAATGGTTGAGATTGAAGCACGATTAAGCAAGCTAAGCTGTCTTCTGACATGTAAAGACGCTGGATCTTCTTTTAATGCCTTTTCCAATGCTTCCCCGATTCGATTGCGCATTTCAGCTGCAGACGCATTCGTAAAAGTTACAACGAGTAAACGGTCGACATCAACTGGATGTTCCTTAGCTAATATTTTTCTGATAATCCGCTCAACGAGTACCGCGGTTTTACCTGAGCCCGCTGCAGCTGCAACTAAAATATCTTGACCACTTGAGACGATAGCTTTCCACTGGTCATCTGTCCATTGACTTCCTTCTGGTTTTGAGATGAGATTAGCCATGAATTTTTACACCTCCATTCCGAATTTTCTCGAGGATTATCTCTTTGCTTTCATTTGGTAATACACGATAGTTGTTTTCTTCTAAGCTTTGGTCAAACTGACAAACAGATTTAAACGAACAGAACGTACAAGGTGTTTTATCCTTAAGTTTATAAGGGGCAATATCAATTTCACCATTCGTAATCCGGTTTCCGGTGTTTTTAAAAACGCCTCGTACATGATTACGAAGATAACTAAGCTCTTCTTCACTCGCTACCTGTGAATTGGAATAAAAGCTTCCGTCCTTCTTGATCGCAGCAGAGACAATTTGAGAGTAACCTGTTCCAAGTGATTGGTCCATTAGACGAACAGATTCCTCTTCACCTAGTAAGAGTCCCTTCATTTTAAATCTCTTAAAAATTTCCTCTTCGATTTTATCCTCAGGCAGTACTTTATTTGAATGAATTAATGGATCATGGATATGGAAATAAAGGACACCTGCAGGTTTTGCAGTCGTGCCAATCCAATCCTTAGAGTGTGTAATAATGACATCCAAATACGTTAACATTTGAAGGGCGATCCCGTAGTATACCTCTGAAAGATTAAGTGCCTTTTGACTTGATTTATAATCGATTACTCGTAAAAGTACACCTTTTGAACTTTCTGCTTTATCAACACGGTCAATTCGACCAACAAGCTCCATCGTGCTGCCATTATCTAAATTTAAACGAATTGGCGGAAGTGGTCCCTTCTTACCAAAGCCGAGCTCAATTCCAACTGGAGCAAAGCCGCTTGCTTTTGCATGATCACTTAAAATCTTTGATGCACGGCTAATAATTTTTTGCAGCTTATGCATGATATAGTGATAGCGATTTGAACTCAATAAAATTTCCTTCTGTAACCTTGGTGCTAATTCCTCTACTGCTTTGGCAGCGAGCATGTCACATTGCTCTTTTGTTAAGTCACGCCAGTCAATTCCATTGATTCTTAAAGAGTCGGCAATCTTCTTAAGGGCCGCATGGAATAAATCACCAATATCTGGCGATTCCAAACGAAATACATTACGCTCTTTTAGCTGAAGCCCGTAGCTTGCAAAGTGAGAGAATGGACATCCCTGGAACACTTCCATTCGTGAGACACTACCTTGAATATGGTCACTATATAAGGCCTCTGTTATTTCTTTTGATAGCTTTGTCGGTTTATTTTTATAAAATAAACTACTTAATACAAGCTGACTTTTGTATTTCATTTCATCGTGGTTAGCAAAATAGTTATAGACATCCCACCATAAATCCTGAATTGGATATTTCTTTTTCCACGCCTGCAATTGGGTAGCCAAAGAGGATAAAGCGACATCGGGATTTGTGATATATTCTAGCTGCTCCGATTTGGTGAGCTCTGAAGGCTCATTCATATATAACGTTTCTTCCACATCGGGGAAAATATCCTTAAGACGCTTGATTATTGGTGATGGTATCAATGATTTTCCTTCTTCATTTGCTAACGGATAGCTAATATATAAAGCTTCCTGAGGACTCGTGAGCGCACAATAAACAAGAAAATTTTCATCTAACAATGTTTCTCTGCTTCCAGGTGCTAACTGTAGTCCTGCATTACCTAATTTTTCCCGGTCTGATTCCGAAAACACACCTTCCTCATTTGGACGGGCAGGTAGGACGCCATCATTCGCACCGATAATGAAGGTACATTTAATGTTTGAAAATCGAGAACGCTCCAAGCTTGCAACGAGCACTTGATCAATCGCAGGTGGAACAAGTGCAAATCTCATGCTTTCTAGTCCTGTTTCCAGCATATTGCTGAACAAAGTTAGCGATACTTTTTCGTCACCGATGATTTCAACATATTGATCAAGCAGCTCTAAAACAGCATTCCACACTTGATCGTTTTCCCTTGCTTCTGAAAGTCTTCCAGCAAGCTCAGCATTTAGCTTCATTTCTTCCATTTTTGCGGGAATTTCAAGATCCTCTAAATAAAGGAAGAGTGCCTCACACATCGCTCTGCCATCCTTTGCCTTTTGAAGACGTTTCCCGAGTGCAACTAAGGGTTTCACAATCATAGTACGAAGATCGTTAAGCTTGTCTTCATATTCACGTTCTTTATCTGTTTGGGGTAGGTCTGAATCCTCTAATCCCCTTATCCGCTTATACTTCCAACGCTCACCATTTGTCCATTTATAACCTTGAATCCCGTACTCAAGCACATAGTTTTCAAGCTTGTCCATATCCTCTCGAAGTGCAGCTATTTCCTCTCCAAACGGATATAACAGATCTGTCTTCACACATCGAAAAACAGACTCGTAGCGCCAATTACTGCTTACGACCTCAAGACTTGAACGTATCAATTCAATTAATGGATGATTTAACATTGAACGCTTTTGGTCAATGAAAAATGGAATGTGATAATCTGCGAAAATCGTTTCTATGATTTCATGATAATCACTCGCATTGCGAATCATAATCGCGATATCTCGATAACGATAGTTTTTATCCCTTGCTAATTTTTGAATCTCACGAGCAACCCCTTCTATTTCGGCTCGTAGATTCACCGCTTGGCCCAATGTAATGGCTGCCCGCCCATGATATGGAACAGTTGGTCTTTCATCAAAATATCTTTCTAAATGAGCTAACGACGGTTCGGAGGAATAACGATTCTGGTTTGTTAACAAAATTGTCTCCTCGACCCTAATTCCATTTTCAATGGCATATTGAAAAATAGATTGATAGGTTTTTCCAGTCATACGGAAAAGACTTAAATCATGTGGTGGAACATCATAAGCTTTATCAACAGACAAAGCAATTGTTACTTTTTTTGAGACTTTCATAAGCTGACCTACTACTTCAAGCTCTTGAGGGGTAAAGCTATGGAAGCCATCAATTAATATTTCTGCTTCATTTATATAGGAAGATTGAGGAATTTTTTCTGCTAATAGTCGTAAATAATCCTCGGAATCGATGTATTTCTCAAATAGATGTTTTTCTAATTCATCATATAAAAGCTGTAGGTCATGTAATTTATCGGAAAGTACCTTGTTTTCTGATGCAATGGTTTGCTTTTGTTCTTCTAGGATTTCAGGAGTAACACAATACCGTTTAAACTCTGCGACCATTTCCTCCATTTGAGTAATAAACCCATTTTTATCGGCTGCTCGAGAAAAGACCTTGAGATCCTGTTTTTTGGAATCAATGATTTTGCGAAGAAGCATATTCACCCCAACATTATTCACATGATAGCGGCTCATCCCCCCTGTTTCCTGCAGAACTCGCCATGCCAAACGTGTAAAACTGAATACTTGGGCTCGCATCATTCCACCAATTCCAGGAGTACTGATTAAATCATATTCAGATTGGAATGTCATTTGGTCCGGAACTAAATACACAATCGGAGAACCTGTTGGGTCTTCAAGAAGCTTTGTCCGTATAGCTTCAAGACATGTGTATGATTTCCCAGTACCAGCACGTCCCAATATAAATTGAAGTGACATATTGTAACCTCCTTCAGAGAGTAAAATTGCGTTCATTCTTATCCTCTAATTGTATCAAAAAATTTGTCGAACAGGGGAGACTTAAGCAATCCAAATTCTAGAATTAGATAAAATTTTACGGCAAAAAGGGTATCACATTTAGACAGTGATACCCTTTTTACTATTTACTCGTTCCATTACTACCTGAGCAAAGCGCTCAAACCGATGTTCATCGATATGTTGTGGCATTAATTCAATTTTTAAAGTTGCTGCTAAGTTTGATTGCACATAAAGCATATCGCGAAATTCATCAACAGCCCCACAAAAATGGGGATAGCATTGGTCCCCAGTACCAAAAACCCCTGTTACAATATCCTTTGTGGGATTTTTCTCGAATGCACGATAAAGCGGAATCATTTCTTGAGGAATATCTCCATTTCCCCATGTATAGGTCCCGATAATTATGACATCAAATGATTCCAATTTATAAAAAGGAAAATATTCGACCTGAAAAACATAGCAATGACTCGAGTATCTTTTCATATAACTGTTGACGATTCTAGTTGTCTCCTCTGTATTCCCTGTAATCGATGTATACACAATTGCAACTTTCATACTTATAGCTCATCAAACCCATTAGATTGGGATACCTTTGTATAAGTTCGTGATTTTTGTTCGAAGAAGTCAGATTTAGTATCATTCATCATTTCATCACTAAACACCTGAATCCATGGCATTGGGTTCTCCTTCTCCTCATATAAATTTTGGAACCCAAGCTGACGAAGCCTTTTGTTTGCAAGATATTCTACATATTCTTCAAATTCCCGTAGATCAATTCCATCAATATCTTTTAAAATATAGCGTGCCCACTCTTTTTCAAGTTCAACAGCCTGCCCTATTGCCTTATAGACGTAATCCTTGTTTTCATTGGTATTTAGCTCAGGATTCTCTGATAAAAGGATTCGTACAAATTGAGCAATGAAATACGCATGCTGCATCTCATCTCTTTGTATATAGCTAATCATTGTACTCGTCTTCAGCATTTTTTGTTGTCTGGCAAGATTATAGAAAAAGGCAAAGCCTGCATAAAAATAGATACCTTCCAAATTAATTGAATTAATCGCAAGCTTAAATAAATTTTCTGGATTCGGTCGTTCCCTAAATCCCTCGTAAGCTTTAAGAATTACCTGATTTCGTTTTTGAACAATCGGGTCTTCTTTTGCCTGACTAAACCGTTCCTTTTGTTCATGCAATGGGACAAGTGAACTCAATATATAGGAATACGACTCATTATGAACGGCTTCTTGCTGTGAAATAACCGCGAAAATCGCCTTAAAACTAGAATCCGTCACATAGTCCATTACCTGGTTCATTGTAGGTGTTTGCAAACTATCCAAAGATGCGAGTTGAGTGTTTATTCGTAAAAACACATCCTTATCAGTATCACTTAAATGATCCCATTGTTTGATGTCATCCTGCATATTAATTTCTTGTGCTTTCCAAAAATTCGAAAGCAAGGTTTGATACAAAGTATACATTTGTGGATAGGCAATATCATTCCAATTCAATAATCCCGAGGTTTCCCCGTTAATGATTCCTGTTGATTTATTTGGAAACTCCGGATTAAATAATTTAATTTTTGTTAATGTCTGATTTATGATCATTGGTTCGGTTCCCCCTTAACTATGGCATAGTTCACATTCTTCAATTTCAGCTTGGGAAGTACTTCTAACATAATAAGTTGTTTTTAACCCTTGCCTCCAAGCCTCCAAATGGAGCTGCAAGAGATCCTTCGCTTTAATATCATGTCTTACATACAAATTAAAGCTAATCCCCTGGTCGATATGACGCTGACGTGCTGCATTTTGTCTAATACTCCAAATTTGATCAACTTCATGTCTTGCTTTTCGGTAAAATTCATAGGTTCTATGGTTGATATCCGGTGCGGTTACTTTAAATTTAAAATTCTTTTTCTCCTCCGCATACTCGGCCGCATAAATTGGGTCAATTCCATCAGTCGAGCCACCAATTTTAGCCGTCGATGAATTAGGTGCTACCGCCATGAGCCAGCCATTGCGCATTCCGTGTTGAGTCACCTTTTCTTGAAGCTTGTTCCATCGTTCAGATGTATAGTTTCTGCGGTTAAAATAAGCTCCCGTTTCCCACTCAGAGCCTTTAAATTTCGGGTAAGTACCTTTTTCATTCGCTAGCTCCATAGAGGATTGAATCGTGTAATACGCAATATCCTCGTAGAGCATATCAGCGAATTGAACTGCCTCATCTGATTCCCAGTAAATCCCCTTAAGTGCTAAAAGATGATGCCACCCAAATGTTCCTAATCCAACCGCGCGAAACTTTTTATTTGTGATATCGGCTTGTTTGACCGAAATGGTATTTAAATCAACGACATTATCGAGCATCCTTACCTGGATTCGAATTAATCTTTCAAGGACATCTTCCTGGACCGCTCTTGGTAGATTAATAGATGAAAGATTACAAACCACAAAATCACCCGGTTTACGTATGATCACAATATTTCCTTCATCATCCACATATTCCTTTGTAATAGCTGTCGCTGACATGTTTTGGGCAATTTCAGTACATAAATTACTACAGAAAATCGCTGTTCGTCCTTTTCCTAGAAGATGCTTATTTGGATTTTTGCGGTTTACTTCATCTCGGTAGAACATGTATGGTGTCCCGGTTTCCAACTGTGCAATCATGATTCGCGCCATAACATCCATTGCTCGATAAGATTTACGCGGTAAAAATGGATGATTGACGGCTTCTAAATATTTTTGAGTGAAGTGTTTTTCATCTTCTTCATCATAAAAATCTTCAAGACCCAATGGATTCCCGTTCTCATCCTTCCATCCCATGATTTGTTTTACTTCATGTGGACAAAAGGTATGCCACTCTCCAATGCTTCTTCCATCTTCGTCTACCTCTTGAAGCTTTTTCATAAATAGATCTGGAACGGAGACCCCTGTAAAAATATCATGAGCCTTCCGGCGTTCGTCTCCATTATTCGTTTTCAAGTCGAGGAAACCATTCATTACATCTTTATGGAATAAATCCAGATAAATTGCAATGGCTCCTTGACGTTGTCCCAATTGGTCAACACTGACTGCTGTATCATTGATGAGTCGAATCCATGGAACAATTCCAGAGGAATTCCCTTTGAATTTTTTAATATCTGAGCCTAACGCGCGGACCTTACCATAATAAACGCCGATTCCGCCCCCATCCTTTGACAATCTCGCAATATCCCAATTATTTAAATAGATGCCATCAAGAGAATCTTCCACTGTATCAATAAAACAAGAGGATAATTGGCCAAAGCTTTTACCCGCATTTGATAAAGTTGGTGTCGCCACTGTCATATACAAATTACTTAATGCCCAATAGGCTTCCTTGACGTACTCGAGCCGAACATCTTTCTTCTCGTGTTGCATTAATGTCATGGCGATTATCATGAAGCGTTCCTGTGGAAGTTCATAAATATTACGCTCATAATCTCTGGCAAGATAGCGGTCTGCCAGTAAAAATAAACCAATGTATGTAAATAGATAATCTTTAGAAGGGTCTATGACCTTTTCAAGTTCAAAAATCTCATCTTTTGAATAGGAGTTTACTATTTCTTTCGAATAAATTCCTTTGTATGCTAGTTCTTCGATTAAGTCATAAAAACGTCCGTATTTTAGGGCACTATTATATTTACGACTACTTGCTGCTTTTTCATAAAGCTCATTTAAATAAAGATGAGCTGCTAGATAGGTCCAGTTTGGTTGATCCATGGCAATTTTGTTTAAGGAATAAAATAGAGCATGTTGGTTCGCTTCAAATGTAGAGAAATCCATTCCTTGCAATCTATGTCTTATTTCAGTTGTGTCAAGCTGATAGGTTCTTTCCGCATGCTTAAGCGACTGCAGCACTGAATCCAATTCCCCATGTGTTGTAATATTCATTTATTTCTCTCCTTTTATTTTTTCTGCTAAACATAAAAATCCGCTCAGGTCGAATTGAGCGGATGAAACGATAACATCAAGAGAGCAGAAATAAAGAGCCTCACCTGTCGCCACCGTTTCATCTTCCCAATCCCCGAGGAAGGTGAAACTACTTAAGAAAAGACAGGTCTCCTGACTTATGCGTCATTCTACTTTGAACCCTTCCCATATAAGTACCTACTTGAAGTTAGCTTATACAGTGGCCTGTTCATTTCGTCAGCATTTACAGTTGCGGGGGCAGTTCTGGATTTTCACCAGATTCCCTTTTAAGCCGTACGGCATCTTTTTCCCAAGGCAAACACAATATGTAGTTGTTAAAAATAAAATTCTATCAATATATGCTGTAAGATTTATAATAAATGACTACTCGACTTTTAGCAAGACAAATTTTGACAATTATTTCTCAAGAAATAAATATCTCGAATTCATTGTGGTATGGGAAAAAAATATTCAATCATGTATGATTAACTTAAGTATTAGAAAACAAATGTAGGGCATTTTGTAAATTTAAAAGGGAGTGTATTGTGTATGAAAGGACAAGCAACACCGTATTTAATGTTTAATGGGAATGCTAAAGAAGCTTTGGAATATTATAAGGAAATATTTGATGGTGAAATTTTGGATGTTCAAACATATGCTAAGGCAGGCTATGAGAATCAGGACTGGGCTAATGACAGACTCATTCATGGTAAATTTAAAAAGAATGACTTCTTATTAATGGTATCAGATGACTCTCCAGACCAAACTGTAACGTTTGGAAACAATATCTCTTTAGTTCTTGAATTTGAAAGCGAAGAAGAAATCACTAAAACTTTTAATGATTTAAAGGAACAAGGCACTGTATTCATGGAATTGCAGGACACCTTCTGGGGTGCTAAATATGCAAAGGTAAAGGATCATTTCGGCATAATTTGGGACCTAAACTTTGAAAAAAAATAAGTTAGTGAATCCCCCCATTTGAAATCACCTGGGGGGATCGATTTTACTTTTTCCATTCATGCCTTAAAAGACCATAGAAATACATATCAAACCGCTTTCCATCTCGCTCAAGGAACTCCCTAGAAGTCCCTTCCCTAACAAAGCCCAGTTTTTCATATAAGGCAATTGCCCTTTCATTGTATTGAAATACGGTCAATTGGATTCTGTGCAGGTTTAACTCCTGAAACGCAAAATCTAAAACAAGCTGCATTGCTTCATACCCAAGACCCCGTTTTCTGTTGCCATCACCACCGATCGCGATTGCGAGCCATGCATTTCGATGTGGCCAAATAATACTATCAATATCAACAAAGCCAACTAATTTTTCAGTTGCACTCTCTTTAATTCCAAAAACAAATGCTTTCTCATTTTTCTGTTCGACCCATTCTTTGAAATCAGACGGATGTTTTGGAAAGGATGGCAAAGTATCTAAATTTCTTAGAAACTCCTGATCTTCATACCAACTTACAATTGTAGGAACATCCTCATCCTTAAATCTTACAAGTTGAACTCTTTTTCCTTTTAGAAGATTATACGTAATCACTTGAACTACTCCCTTATTTTTTCTAATTAAAGTAATTCAACTTTTTATCTAAAATCCCTTTAGCAATCTATTTTCCTTCAAAAAATAAATAAACAAGACCACGTTTTCGGGCCTTGCTTATCCAACTAAATCTTTGTATGTTTTTTGCAATTGGTTTTTATCCATCTTTCCAACATGTGTTTTTGGTATGTCCTCTACATAGATAAACTCTTTTGGAACTTTGTATTTACCGATTTTTGCTTGACAGTACTCTTTTAGCTCCAACTTTGAGACATGGTGGTCCGGCATCAAGGAAACTACAGCAATCACCATTTCTCCCCATTTTTGATGAGGCACACCAATAACGGCAACCTCATTAATAGCAGGATGCTTACTAATGCATTGTTCCACCTCTAATGGGTAGACATTTTCCCCGCCAGTAATGATCATTTCTTTCTTTCGACCAACAATATAGTGATAGCCTTCCTCA
Source organism: Bacillus sp. JJ1521 (assembly GCF_036965165.1). Taxonomy (NCBI): domain Bacteria; kingdom Bacillati; phylum Bacillota; class Bacilli; order Caryophanales; family Bacillaceae; genus Bacillus; species Bacillus sp. JJ1521. Next base: position 18,734 of record NZ_JBALOX010000025.1, read on the forward strand.
TCACATCTTGCTAAATCTCCGGTATGAAGCCAGCCATCATGGTATGCTTCCTTTGTCGCTTTTGGATTATTCCAGTAATGATGGAATACATGCTTTCCACGAATTAAAAGCTCTCCTACTTCCCCAGCCTTAGCATCTCTTCCATCTGAAGCAATGATTTTCACATCATTATAAAACATCGCCTTACCAACAGACCCTCTCCGAAATCTTGATATCTTGGGATCGATAAAGAAATTGTTTGGACCAGCCTCGGTTAGGCCATATCCTTCTTTAAAAGACAAACCCTTTTCTTCAAACGCTTGGTAAATTTCTAACGGACATGGTGCTCCCCCTGATAAGAATGTATGCATTGTTGGAAACTTTACATCTTTAAAGGATGAAGTGTTAACCATCATGTGATACATCGTTGGAACAAGTAAAACGACTGTACATCCCTCTTGATTGATAATCTCAATTGCTCGATTAGGCTCAAAGTTTTTAGCTATTACAACTTTGCCCCCCATCATTAAAATTGGAATTGATAAGGCATTAAGCCCACCGGTATGGAACATCGGCATATATGTCGAAGTCACATCTTTCGCTGTCAAATTCCAGCTCACGATAGTATTTAACCCATTCCACATCATGGATTGATGGGAAAGGACCACTCCCTTTGGTTTACCTGTTGTTCCGCCTGTATAAATGATTGCTAATGGGTCATCTTCTTGGATAAATTCCACTTGAACATAAGAGTTACTAGATTCATTCGCAATTCGATGATACTCTTCTGAATCAATTTTCACTATTTTCCTAGATGTTTTATCCTGCAATAAACGCTCCAAATTACTTGATAATGCAATTATCCTTGGTGATGAATTTGAAAGGATATAATCTATTTCCTCACTTGATAAACGCCAATTTAGCGGTACAAAGATTGCTCCAATTTTTCCACAGGCAAAAAGCAGATCGAAATAACAAATATCATTTGGAGATAGTAGTGCTATCCGATCTCCCTTATTGATTCCGATTGTTTTGAAATAGGAGGCGATATTTTCCGCTCGTTTATTTAATTCTTGAAAAGTAAAACGGATGCCCGTTTCCCCGTCTACAACAGCAATCGAATCAGGTGATAGTCGAGCCCGATTTGCGATCCAATCCAGTTCCCACCTCACAACTATCTCTCCTTACGTCATCTTAATTCTATTCTTACTATAGAAGACAGGAGTTACATGGAAGTTACATAATCAGATTTGATGTGAGGATTGGTTTATGAATATAAATCTAGGTTTAGGTAAAAAAAATCAGGAGCTGCAAAATCAGCTCCTAATCGAATTACATCATTATTCCACCATCAACATGTAAGGTTGTTCCGTTCACGTAATCTGATTCATCGGATGATAAAAATAGGTATGCGTTCGCAATGTCTGAAGGCTTCCCTAGTCTTTGCAGAGGAATCATTTGTTTCATTTGATTGATCACCTTTTCGGGTACTGCTGCAACCATCCCGGTTTCAATAAATCCTGGGACAACTGCATTTACATTTATCCCTTTTCTTCCGAGTTCTTTAGCCCACGTTTTCGTCATTCCGACTACCGCTGCCTTCGAAGCCGCATAATTGGTTTGACCAACATTCCCATATACACCAGTTACAGATGATGTACTAACGATTTTTCCTTTTCCGTTCGAAATCATATGCGGCACGACAGCTTGGGTAAAATTAAAGACACCTGTTAAGTTTACGTCAATAACTTTTTGAAAATCCTCTTGAGAAAGCTTCGTCAGCATCGCATCGCGAGTAATCCCTGCATTATTTATTAATATATCAATCTTTCCAAATCGCTCCATAACAGCGGAAACTGTTTTATCAACACTCACTCTGCTTGCTACATCAACTTGAAAAAATTCAACATCTGCACCTTGCTCTTTCAGTTCTTTTGCTCTTTCAGCACCTGTAGTGTCATAGTCTGCTAATGCTACTTTCGCACCTTCACGTACAAATGTAATAGCTGCTTCTAGGCCAAGTCCATTTGCAGCTCCAGTGATGATTGCCACCTTATCCCTTAATCTCATTTTGCTGGCTCCTTTTGCTTCATAAATTTATGCATTTCACTTAACAACAAATCCAGGTTATCGATCAACGGAGAATGTCCACAGTCCTCTAGTTCAACAAAAGTGGCGTTCTCTCCTAAATCCTCCATAATTTCAGTTGCCATATTTTCTAAAACAACATAATCCCGATCCCCACGCAATACCAAGACTGGGATATTAATATCATCAACCTGACCAGTTCCTTCTGTTAACCCATTATGAAGATGGCTTATATTAAACGTATTTAATGAATAATAAACATCAGCAAGATTTCGTTGCGTTATCATATCGTCAAGATACTCGTCGTAATGAGCTTCTTCCGGTTGAATTTTTGTGTATATGGCAGCATTCCAGATTGCTTTTAATGTCTCTTTATCTCGATTGTCATAGGCGGTTTGAATTGGGATCGTACGTGCTAAATCTTTTTGAATATCATCCATCGTCATCAATCGATTTGAAAAATCCATCTGTCCATCGGCACCTAAGCCAAAGAACGGATAACCTCTTGTTGATGCTGATGCCACTAACACTAGTTTTGAACAAAGACCCGGATGGTCAGCAACAAACTGCATTCCTACAGCTCCACCTGTTGACCAACCGGCTATTATAAAATCAGTTAAGCCTAATTCGTCAACAAATAGTTTAATATCATCCGAGAAATCCTTAATAGATTGCACTCGTTTGTGATATGTTGAAATACCATAGCCTCTCATGTCAACCGCATATACCTTGTAACCGCTGTCAAGATTATCAATCACAACATCCCAATGTTTCGATGAAGACATGTTCCCATGAATGAGAAGAACTATTTTTTCTCCCCCTTCACGTTCCCTGTAGCCAAGTGTTTCTCCATTTGCAAGATTAACCGTTTTTAGTTCAATTGCTGACATTAACAATCCCCCCATTTTATTGCAGTGGCACCCCACGCATATCCTATACCAGCACTTACTAAAACAACAAGATCCCCTTCTTTTATTTTACCGTTTTTTTCCGCTAATTCCAAAGAAAGTATCTGATCAATTTGACCAATATGGCCGTATTCATTAAGATAAATGGATTGTTCCTGCGAAAGTCCTAACTCATTAAGTACATAATCATGGGCTGATTTTTTCATGTGGAGAATACCTAAATAGTCAATGTCTGCTTCGGTATACCCACTTTTTTTAACTGCCTCCCGAATCACCTTAAGAAAATTTTGCATCGACTTTTCTTCTAGCCGCTGTTTCATCCCTTCAGGATCAAGAACATCGAGCATATTTAATTTTTGGTCAATCGCTTCCTTTGTTATCGGGTTCTTAGTTCCTCCTGCAACCACAACGACATCTTCAGAAAATGCGCCATCTGTTATCAATTGACTTTCAAGGATATGATTTTTCGTTATCCCTTTTTGTAACAAAATAGCGCCGCCACCGGCACCTAAATTATACATAAAGCGAGTTCTAGGATTCTCGTAATCAATAAAATCCACATTTCGATAGCCACCCGCTAGTAATACCGTGTTTATGGAGTCATCTGATCTCATCATATCTTTTGCAACCTTTAAAGCCATTATTGTTGTACCACAGCGCATGGCAACATCATATCCCCATGCATTCTGTGCACCGAGTTCCTGTTGCATTTTAATTGCAGCTGTCCATAATGGATATTCCTTATGTTCTTCACCAATATAAATGATTAAATCAATGTCTAGCGGATCGATTTTTGCTTTGTTAATTGCTTCTTTTGCTGCCTTTATTCCCATTTCGCAAGTATGGTCACCAGGTCCAGGAATTGGCTTTTTCAAAATTCCTAGCTTTTTTTCAACGATTTCCTTTGGAATCCCACTCTTTGTTGAAATGTCTTCCGAAGTAAAAATATCTTTTGGAATGTATATCCCCGTACTTAAAATTCCAACTGATTGCAAAGTCGGTCACTCCTCTATTACACGTTTCATAAACTGAACGGCATCATCTAAATCTGTCACAACTACTTCATCTTCCCCCTGTACATGGCTAACCTTTATACGCCATTGCTTTTTCATTGTCTTGTTATCTACATCAACCAGTGCACAACGGACAACGAAAGAAGTAATGGTTTGATTATCGTTCATGGTCCTCTCTCCTTAGCCAGCTATTTTTTCTTTTTTCGCAGTTTCCGTTTTATTCGTCCCTTTTCTTTTATAAACCCATGACTTAACAGTTCCAACGATTCCCATTGGGAAGAACATAACGGCTAATATATATAAAATGCCAAAGAAGATCATCCATCTCTCAAAAATCCAGTGAACCTTTGCCAGTCCCGTTAGCCAGTGGTGAGCAAATTCGATAAGACCTGCTCCTATGATAGCACCGACTAGCGTTCCGACCCCACCAATAATCGTCATAAGAAGTGCATCAAGGGTCACATCGAGGGTAAATACCGATGTATTTACAAATCGTAGTGTTAATACATACATTGAGCCAGAAACGCTTGCGATTACCCCTGCTACAATACTCGCGATGATTTTGTAATGAATGACATTATAACCAAGTGACTCTGTTCGGGGTTCATTTTCACGAATGGCCTGGAGAACCCTTCCTAGAGGGGATTCCGTGAATCTTTTTAACACTAAAAACACGAGAATCATAAGGATCAATGTAACAAAGTAAAGAGTCATTCGGTCTTTTAATAGATCAGGTGTACGGAAGGTAAATCCGTCATTGCCTCGTGTTAATGACCTCCATTTCTCCGCGGCAACTAAAAACAAACCTGAAAATGCTAATGTTAGCATGGCATAGAAGTGGCTCTTTAACCGTAGTGAGAGCAGGCCAACAAGATAACTTAAAATGGCAGCAAGTATCATTCCAACTAAAATTGAAAGGATAAATACCATTAATGTTGGTTCAAATCGTTTCATAAGAATACCTGTCGAATAGGCGCCGATTCCAAAAAACATCGCATGCCCGAAAGAAACAATTCCTGTAAAACCTAGTAAAATATCATAGCTCATAGCAAAGACAGCAAAGATAAAAATTTGTGTAAACAAAATTAAAATACTTCTTGTATCATTAATAAACGGATAGCAGAGAAGAAATACTGCTGCCGCAATGTATATGATGTTCGCTTTTGAAGAATTAGTAAGAAGCTTCATTTCCTCACCCCTTTGCCCCAAATAATCCTTGTGGTCTAAAAATTAATACAACAGCCATCAACAGCATATTAACTGCTAGTGATAAATCAGGGACATAATATGCCATGAAAGCACCCGAAAGCCCAACTAAAATCGCTGCGAATAGTGACCCTGTAATACTTCCCATTCCACCAATGACAACAACAATAAATGCGAGAATTGCGAATTCCATTCCCATCTCCGCATAAATTTGCCCGGAATATGGTCCAAGTAATACGCCACCAAGTGCGGCCATTGCTGCACCCACCATAAAAACAAGCATAAAAATCTTTTTTATATTGATGCCCAGCGATTGGACCATTTCCTTGTTAATTACACCGGCCCGAACAATTAAACCGATCTTTGTATTTTTTAGAATGTAATAAATAAGGAAGAAAACTAAGAACCCAACTAAAATGATAAACAAGCGATACTTGATAATAATAACTCCACCAAACTCCCAGCTCCCACTTAAATAGGAAGGGGTTTTTGCACTTAATTGGTTTGGTCCCCAAACGACCTTTAGCATTTCAGAAAGGACAATCATTACCCCAAGTGTTATTAAAATTTGTTGGATATGATTTCCGTAAACCGGGGTGACGATGAATTTTTCCATTAGTAGGCCTAAGATTAGACCGGTAATAAGTGCTGTAATAATTCCAACGATGAAACTGCCAGTTTGCCCATAAGACCAAACACCAGCATATGCTCCCCAGGCAAATAAACCACCATGAGCAAAATTCAAGACATCCATAAGTCCAAAAATTAAGGTTAACCCTGCTGCAAGTAGGAAAATCAACATGCCTGTAGCAAGTCCATTGATTGTTAAATTTATGATTGCATCCACCATTTCTCCTCCTCTCAAAAGAACAGCGCTTAGTATGTACTTACTAACCTGTTAGGCAATTCCTAAATATTGTCTACGAAGTTGTTCATTTTCCTTTAATTCCTTCATTTCGCCATGATGAACGGTTCTTCCATCGTCAATGATGAAAAATCGGTCTCCAATTGTACTTGCCATAAAAAAGTTTTGTTCAACAAGTACAATCGATGTCTTTGACTTTATTTCTTGGATGGACTCCATCACTTTTTCTACCACAATTGGGGCTAGCCCCTTACTTGGTTCATCAATCAGAAGTAAATCATTATTATTGACATATGCCCTTGCGATAGAGAGCATTTGCTTTTGCCCACCGCTCAGGTTACCGCCTTTTCTTTTCCAAAACTTCTTTAAGTCAGGGAATAAATTCAAAATGTAATCGAGTCGCTCCTTTGTTTCATCGTTTTCCTTTTTAATGGCAACCTTCATATTTTCTTCAACTGTCAACTCTCCAAAAATTCCTTGGTCCTCTGGTACATAGCCAATCCCTTTTGCAGCAATATGATAGGTTGCATGGCCTGCAATGTTTTCCCCATTAAATTCGATTGTTCCTTTTGCAGGGGGATCGAGTCCCATGATTGACCTCAGAGTAGTTGTTTTACCTGCACCATTTCTTCCTAAAAGGACAGTAACCTCTCCTTTTTTCGCTTCAAACGAAACGCCTTGTAAAATATGAAATTGGTCAATATACGTTTCAATTCCCTCTACTTTAAGATGCAGTGTCATCGTGCAAACCTCCCAAATACGCCGATTGGACCGTTTCATTATTCATAATTTCTTCAGGTGTTCCATCGGCTAGCAATCTACCGTTAAATAAAACCATTACACTATCAGAAAGGTCGAGGATCATATCCATTTTGTGTTCAATTAAAATGATTGTTCGATTCCCTTCCGCTTTAATTTTTTTTATGACCTCAAGGATTGCAGGAACTTCCTCAAGTGACATTCCAGCAGTTGGCTCATCAAGTAATAGAACCTCGGTCTCCAATGCCAAAAGCATGGCAATTTCTAACTTTCGTTTTTCGCCATGTGCCAGATTTTTTGCAATTGCATCTGCTTTATTATCAAGAAGAACAAGCGATAAAATATGTAAAGCTTTTTTTTCGAATTGTCGATATTTACGGAAGTGCTTAAACATTTGATACCGAACCCCTGCCACGGATTGAACGGCTAATCGAACATTTTCTAATACTGTGAGATTTGGAAAAACGTTTGTGATTTGAAAGGAACGACCGATTCCTTTTCGTGTACGTGTAGTTGGAGATAGCTTTGTAATATCCTCACCTTTTAAAAAAACTTGACCATTTGTTGGTGAAAGCTGGCCACTTAACAGATTGAAAAAGGTTGTTTTACCTGCGCCATTTGGTCCAATGATTGATTTGAAGTGATTAGAAGGAACTGTAAAATTAACCTTATCAACAGCAACATGACCTCCAAATGCAATTGTTAGATCCTTCGTTTCAATAATATTATTCACGTAACTTCACCTCTTTTTTCTAAAAGTAGGCTTCGGTAGAAATCCTACCGAAGCCTTTTATAACGTTAATTGCGAACTGGTGGAGCTGTTTCCTCCGGACTTAACTCTCTCATTAAGACTGGAACTGGATAATCCACACCATCAACCTTTTCTAGGCGAATCGCATATAAAGTTTGAAGTGCTTGATGATCATCTTCGCGGAAAGTCATTTTGCCTTTTGGCGTATCAAAGCTCATGCCTTCCATTGCTTCAATTAGCTTATCTGCATTCGTGTCGCCATTTGTCTTTTTAATCGCTTCAACTATCGCTAATGCAGCAGTCATACCACCTGGAGTAAATAGGTCAGGAACCTCTCCTTTGAATTTTTCTTTATGTTTTTCAACTAACCAATCGTTAATCTCGTTTTTAGGAAGCTGATGATAGTAAACTGTGAATCCTTCCATTCCAACTAACGCATCCATTGTAGCAAGTGCTGGGATATCTGGCGCACCTGTCGAGATTTTAATACCATTTTCTTGAACCTTCATATCTGCGATTTGGTTCCATGGTGAGTTTGCACCCGCCCAAACAACGAATAAATAATCAGGTTTTGCTTCAATTATCTTTTGGATATTCGATGTAAAGTCAGTTGCTGCTGGATCTGCATATTCCTCATGGATAATGTCAGCACCTAATTTTTCAGCGGCTTCTTTGAATGCAGCGACTCCATCACGACCAAATGCATAATCAGGAGCGAGTGTTGCAATTTTCACACCTTCTTTTGCAATTGCCGCTGCTCCTGCAACCGCATCCTGTGAGGAGTTACGAGCCGTTCTAAAAATGTATTCGTTCCAGTCAGCACCTGTAATACTATCTGCAGCAGCTGGTTCAACAATCATGATTTTTTCATATTCCTCTGCTAGCGGAAGAACGGCCAAGGTATCCGCTGAACTTGAAGATCCGACTAGGAAATCTACTCCGTCTTCTTCAATTAATTTAGTTGCTTTTTGGATTGCAACCTCAGGTTTTGTTTCAGTGTCCTCTACAATAAATTGAATTTCTTGTCCATTTACTTTCATTGTTCCTTCTGTAGCATATTCAAGACCTAGTTCAAACCCTTGTGTCGATTGTTTACCGTATGATTCAAGTCCACCACTTAATGAGGCAAGTACCCCGATTTTGATTGGATCCTTTGCTTTTGTTTCTTCTGCTGGTTTGTCTGAATCACCTGCGCTTGGTTTCTCTTCTTCCGTAGTTGAAGATCCTGAACTACATGCTGCCGCAACAACCATTAGCACGGCAAGCAGGCTTAAGAAAAGCATTTTACGAAATGAGAATTTCTTCAATTTTCCTTCCCCCTTTTGATCTTGAAACTGTAAAAGCTCCGTGCATTCATCCTACTTGAGGCTAGTTACAACTGAGTTACAATATTAAGAAAAGCGCAAGCGCCTTGACAGAGGAACATCGACTAACTACTGCCACGTCCTGTGGCAAACGTCGATGTCAGCACTTCCTCGAAAATGCCATGCATTTTCTTCGTGCAATAATTATGCTGTCGAAGCTTTCCTTTTCCTGTGCAAGTCCGACAAGCACAAAATGAGCGCTGACAGAATGCGCTCTTTGCCTTCGGAACCGATTGGCTTGTGACCTCGCGGGGCTAGGCTGTTTGCGCTAGACAAATAAAAAGGCTGAGACCACTTTTTCTGTAATCTCAACCTTGATAGTTATTCAATTCTAGATGTTTGAAGGACCATTTCGTACATTTGTTTTGTTGGCTGCATCGGGTCAACACCAAGTTCGTCTTCCAATGCTGATACACATTTTTTGTACCATTTGATAGCTTGAGGGCGGTTGTTTTTATGATAATAACAGAACATCAGCAAGCGATATGCTTCCTCCCATGTTCGGTCCTTAGCTAGAATTTGTTCACACCAATAAATGGCTTCATCAAACTTCTCCGTTTGCACAAAGCATTGTGCGATCCGTTCAGCACCACGTAAAAACAATACTTGAAGTCTCTCCCTTTCACTTAAACACCAATCTTCATATCTACGATTTGGTAAATAATCCCCTTCATAAAACTCCAATGCCCGTCTTAAACATTTAATAATCTGCTCTGTATCCTTCTCATGCAAGCCTGCATGTACCCATTCTTCAAACTCAATAATATCAAGCTGATAGCCGGCTTGTTGATTAAGTCCATAGGAAGAGCCAATCCGCCCTATAAAAAACGGTGTAGATCTTGCTACTCGGTTTGGCTCTAATGCATTATTTAAGGCATTTAATGCTACCTTAAAATCTCTTGCAGCAGCAGCCTCGTCATGTTCCGGCCAGAGGGTAGCATATATTTCTTCTCGAGCAACCATGGAATTTCGAACTGTAACAAAAAACTCAAGTAATTCCTTAGCCTTTCCACGCTGCCAACCAGACTCCTCCACCTCTTGGCTGCCGAGCCACACTCGGAATCTACCTAATGTTTGGATTCTTAATGTGTAGCCAGGATGGGACGTAATATTTGAATAACCCAAATTATTTAGAAGCTGATTTACATATGGAAGATGAATTCCTTCCTTCTGTGCATCGAGTAACAATGGAACAACATTATATAAATCTAACGGACCGAAAGTAGTGCGTTTCGTGAGAATAAAATCATAGCCTCCAACCTGCATTTTTTTAAGAAAACTAGCAATGGCTTCGTTAAATGCGGCTTTTTCTTTCCGGTGATAGTGGAGAAATGCTAACCAAAGCTGTGTTAAGACAATCCCATATTGATCACCACAATCTTCAAACAAGGCTTCACATCTTTTTAAATATGTATTCGCATCCTCCCATTTTTCATTATGAACTGAAGAAATACCCATACAAAGTAAAATAAGTGCTGATAGCCAGGCATCCTTTACCTTTTCTGTTTCCTCCAAGGCCTTATTTCCAAATTCAATGGCACGATCATATATGCCTCTGTTTCCGTATAGAATGCATAAACCCATTAATGGCTCTGCCTTCCCTCTTGCAACGTTTATTTCATCCATAATTTCGAGTGCCGTTTCATAGCATTTTGTTGCAAGTGAGGCGTCATATTTATCGAGTAATTGCACCGCATGTCCCATGCGCATCCAGCCGCATGCTTCAACAAATGGTGCCTGAAATTGAACTCCCTGTTTAATTCCTGATTCAGCTAGTTCTTTGGCGGCTTGCCCATTCCCCATAAAGGACTCAATTAACGATAACAATAAATCTGTTTCACGGTGGGATTGCTGTAGATGGACCGTTTTATGATCTTTTTCAATTACTTTCTTTTGGGACAGAATTTTTTTCGTTTCAACTAGCTTTCCGGTCCGCAAATATAATCTTGATTCTAAATTTCCATCTATAAGCGGAATATTGACCTCGCGTCCTTTTTCAAACCACTTTTTTGCTTTATTTGCCTGTCCTGCATTGGCTAGATTTTCAGCCATTAATTGATATACTCTACTTTTGTCTTCACTTGAGGAAGCTTCATTTGCTTCAAGTGCTTCAATCGCCTCTAATAAATATCGCTCAGCTTTACCTGGCTGGATTGTATCAAGATATATTTTCGCTTGTCCCTCATAAGCTTTGCTTAATCCCACTAGATCTCTTGCAGATTTAGCAAAGTGAATGGTTTTTATGTAACATTCCTCAGCCTCCTTATAGGAACAACGGTATCTCAATGCTTCTCCTTTATAAAGCCATAGTAGATAATAATGGTTCATAAGTAATTCAGGGATATATTTAATCCGATCAAGCAGACCTTCAAGCTGCCCATTTTGAATCATTTTCTCCCCATAATGGTGGAGGATTTCTGCTATTCTTTCAAAATCATGGGTTGCCTCAAGATGGTAGATTGCTTGATTAAAATCTCCTAATCTTTGATAATATCGAGCAGTTTGAATATGAAGATTATAAAAATGCCGTTCATTTGTCGAGGAAAGGCGCTGCTCCAAAAACTCCTTAAACAACGCATGGTAGCGGTATTGGCCTTCCCCAATTGAGAGTAAAAAGAGATTATGATCAGAAAGCTCTTTTAACATTTCAGCCGAGCTTCTAATTCCTAAAACTTCATCACATACTTTTCCGTTTAATTCATCGAAAATACAGGTATTCTCAAGAAATTGTTGAATCATTGGCGGTTGCTTCATAAACACTTCCATTGCCAGGAAGCGAAATAATTCATCCAGTGATTTCGATTTATTATTGAGAATTGCCTCCAACCCTCCATCAGAGGAAAGCTGTCCTCGAATCATTCCAATCGCAATAATCCATCCTTCTGTTAATGAAAAGATTTTCTTAATATCTTGATCAGGTATATCCCCCTCATATAAATCACTTAAGAGAACTTCCACTTCATCAAACGAAAACATGAGGTCTCGCTGTTTAAGTTCAAGAAGTTCTCCCTTCAGCATCATCGAAGTTAGAAAATCCCAATTTGGTTTTAACCGACTTGAGATAACAAGATTTAAATTCATTGGTAGATGTTGTATTAGCCATGTCATCCAGTGGTCAATTGAGGAAGAATGCTGAATCAAATGATAATCATCAATGACAAGCATAACAGTCTGATTAAGTACCGTTATCTCATTGATAAACAGCGAGCAAAGTGTTCTTATTTCTTCATCCCGTACATACCGTTCAATATTTTCAACATAAAGAAGTAGTTCCGTTCCGAAACCCTGGTGATTTTTTCGAATCGCATAGACTACATATGTTAAAAAAGGTATAATATCGTCATCATTTATTCCTACGCTATACCAACATGACGTATTTATCTGATCATGAATAAAGGATGCAAGTGCAGTGGTTTTTCCGTAACCTGCTCCAGAATGCAGGATCGTTAGTGGATATTTTGGAATCGTTTTCATTTTCTTCATTAAAGAAGGTCTTCGTAAGATGATGTCCTTTATATTCGGTGGAGTTATTTTTGTTTGTAGAACTTGTATCTTAGTCCCCATCCCATAACCTCCCTTCGTATGAAATGCGCCTCTTCGTATTTACACCAAGTTAATTCATAATATTGCTATTATTTTATCATATCCAAGCCAAAAAGAACTCGAATTTCGGTAGAGTTCCTTGACAATGTTATTTATTTTCGAGTTTTATACTTAAAGTAATAATTCCATTTTATCGAATGGCCAGTATTTAATGTTAACCTTTCCAACAACCTGTTCTATTTTTACAAACCCAAAATGTCGGCTATCCCAGCTATCTAGGCGATTATCGCCAATAACGAAAATATGATTTTCCGGTACGGTCGATTCCCCTGCCACTTCTTCAAGAGTGAAGTCGCCTGTTAATTGTCCAAAGAATATTTCTTCTTTAAATTTGTCTAGGTATGGTTCAGGAACACTTTTCCCATTTACATAAAGCACGTCATCCCGATACTCAATATAATCCCCAGGCAATCCGATGACTCGCTTTACAAAATCCTCTTCTTTATTTTTATGAAATACAACGATATCAAAGCGTTCAAGCTCCCCTATTTTCATCCCAATCTTGTTAACCATCAAAAGGTTACCGTCCTCAAGGGTTGGCATCATTGATTCGCCTTCAACTATGTAGTTTGTAAAAAAAAAGGTTCTCAGAAATACTACAATGATGAGACTGATTCCTAAAGATTTAATAAAAGAAAAGTTTTGCTTCTTCTTCGCTGAGGTTTCCTCCATTCCAACTCCACCCTTCAACTTATGGTAATCAAATACGCCTTGGCGTATTTGCGCCCAGATTTTTTCGAGCTTGCTCGAAAAGTTTCCTTTGAAAATCTGTGGCATCCGCCGGAGGCTTAACTTTATTCAGTCAAATCTGAATAAAGTTAAGCCTCATCCTCCTTAAGGAGAGTAGGCTTTACCTTTAACCATGCTTCTACTCTTTTTCCGACAATCCAAAGCACGAATATAATGATAACCACAATAATGGTTCGAACTGGCTGTTGAAAAAGAGCTCGTATATCATAGCCTATGAAGCTAATGGTGAATATCATTACTAATTTTCCACTTAAAACAGCTAAAACAAATTGAGGGGTACTTACCCTCGATAGCCCCGCTACTAAATTTATCGCCGCAGATGGGGTGAAAGGAAAGCATAATAGGAGAAACAAAGGTCCAAATCCGTGCCTTTCAACCCAGTTAATAAGACTTTTTACTTTTTTATGGCGACTGATAAATGAAAAAAATCGTTTTTGACCGTATTTACGAACTAGGAAGAAGACAAGCAAAGATCCACCAATGGCTCCTATCCATGAATATAAAAATCCAAGCCAAAGTCCAAACGCATTTGCATTGGCAACAACAAATGCAACCAGAGGCAGAAACGGGAGAAACGCTTCTAGCATTGGAAGAACAATTCCAGGCAATGGACCAAATGATCGGTATTCACTTAACAATTCTTCAATATTTTGCAATGTAATAAGTTCTTTGATCGTTTCAATGTCCATAGGTATCTCCTCGAAAATAATCCCTTAGCGGATGCGGTAAATTTATCTTACTTCATATTGTACACCCATATGGGCATTCCTACCAAAAATATTTTTCACTTAAAATGAATAGAAAAAGACACTAGTGATTACTAGTGCCTTTTTATTCTTATACTAAATATTCTACAAACCAGTCTTTAATATGGTTTAGACGCGATAATCTTAATTTTGGATTCCCACTTCTTGATAATTCATGATTGCTACCTGGGAAACGAACAAATTTTGTTGGTTTCTTTTGATGTTTCAGCGCCACATAGAACTGTTCTGCCTGTTCGATAGGACAACGGAAATCGCGCTCCCCATGGATAATCAATAAAGGTGTCTCCACATTTCCCACATATTTTAATGGTGAATGATCCCATAGTTTCTCGGCATGTTCAAGTAGATTCCCTTTTAGCTCCCATTCAGTAAAGAAGTATCCAATATCACTAACCCCATAAAAGCTAAGCCAATTCGAAATTGAACGCTGAGTGACCGCAGCTTTAAATCGATTAGTATGACCAACAATCCAATTTGTCATGAAACCACCATAGCTACCACCGGTGACACCAAGCTTTGTTTCATCAACAAAATCAAAATTCTCGACTGCATAATCTGTAGCTGCCATGACATCTAAATAATCCTTTCCACCATAGTCACCTCGAACAGCATCAACAAATTGCTGACCATAACCATGACTTCCACGGGGATTCGTAAAGACTACAACAAAACCTTTGCCTGTTAACACTTGAAACTCATGAAAATATGTATTTGCGTACATCGCATGAGGACCACCATGCACTTCAATAATGGTCGGATATTTTTTACCTTCCTCATAGCCAAATGGCTTCATTACCCAACCATTAATTTCCCAGCCATCAGGAGCATTGAATGTAAAGCTCTCTGCCTCAGATAATTCAATGTCTTGTAAAAAGGCTTCATTTACATTTGTTATTCGATTCAATTCACCAGTACTTAAATCCAAGTGATAGAGATCCCCAGGCTCAGTTGGTGTACTAATGCCAACCACTGCCTTATGACTTTTTACCGTTAATGCGAATACATGTTGATTTTCAAATAAAGACGGATATACCTCGCCTTCAACAGAGCCATAATAAACTCCTGTACTGCCGTGGTTAGATAATAAGAAATAAAAACTTCTACTATCGTCATTCCAGATAACTCCGGGATTTGAACCGCCTAATTGAAAATCTGCAGCAACACAATCTCCAACATAAGCATCGAGTTCGCCCGTTAAGCAAGTTAATTCGGAACTATCAACTGTATGTAGCCAGATTTTCGGCAATGTTGCACCTGAAAATTCCTGTTCATGCCCGATAATCGCAATATATTTACCATCTGGTGACCATGATGGTAAGCCAAAGTTACCGGTACTGCCCGTAATCTTTTGATAACTTTTATCTTTTACTGACATCACATATACATCAGAGGTTAAATTATAATCTGAATCCTCGCTAATATCACCTACGAATGTGATTTTCGTTCCATCCGGTGACCAACCGCCTGCTGTATAATCATGTTCACCTGATGTCAACTGCTCCATTTCACCAGAAACAACGTCAAGTACTGCAAGATGTTGATTTTTATTATCTAAAAATCCTGCTGCATCGGATTTATAACGAATTCGATCAACAACCATTGGTTCAAGCTTCTTCTCATCTTCATCTGTTTTCTTCTTTTCCTTATCCATAATAATTTCATCAGGAGCTAATGAAGTTGCAAATAAGATTTTTGAGCCATCCGGTGACCAAATCGGATTTCTGGCACCATTCACACAATATGTAATTTGCTTCGGCTCACCGCCGTTTGCATTCATCATATAAATTTGTTGTTTTCCTGAACGATTTGATACAAACGCGACCGTTTCTCCATCGGGAGACCAACGTGGTGATCCATCTCGAACATCCCCAAAAGTCCACTGTGTGACCTTTCCATCAACAGTTCCAACATATAAGTGTGAGTTATATTCATGCTTTTCTTTATTAATTTCTGTTTCCACAAACACAAAGCTTTGCCCATCTGGAGAAAATTGTGGATCATTGACCGTTTTTAATTCATACAAATCTTCTGTAACAATTCCTCTGCGCTTTTTCTCTGTCATCCTTCTCCCGCCTTTATTACAATATTGTCAAAGTAAAATGATACTTCTACTCCACTTAAAAGTATTTCGACACTAGAAATACTTTTTCCTTCTCCATTCTTGATTCTTCTAAAAAAATATCTTATTATATATACAAACATTTGTTCTTGAAAGAGGGATAATCATGACAAGAATACCTGAGGATGACCGTGATATTTTTGAAAAAGCCATCTTTTTACCAATGGTTCTTACCATTCTTAATCGTGATCTTTCAGCAATAGAAACTGCTGGCCTTAAGTTAAAAAAGCCGTATCTTCATTTGCTTGAACATACAATGAAGAAAGTTCAAAAAGACCTCTACTCAATCAAACAACAAATGAAAAAGAAAAATATGAAGATATGGGAAAAACAGAGAGATGAGGCATTTACTCTATTTTCATTCATGTATCGAGGCTATGAGGAGGAGCATAACTACTTTAACCCACGGATTCGAAATGAAGTTCAGCAGCTGCTTGAATCTTATTTTATCGAAAAAAGCGCCAGTGAGTAGCATATGACAAATGTAGGGCAGGGAAAAACAATCATTTTTCAATAGTCCTTTTTAATTTTTTGGGTTAGATATCAGATTTATTAGGTAAGCTTTCGTTGGGTTGAGGATTTAATACAAAATTAATTCGTTTGCTCGGTTTATCCATTCGATTGGTAACAATCGTCCGAAGCTGTGCAGTTCTATGGAGTTGGTTTTGGAAGGAGCCCTTCGAGATTTGCAGTTGAATCGCTTGCTTATTTGTAAAAATAACGGTTGTTTTTTCGTGTAGACTATACTCGCAATCCGAAACATAATTATGCGAAAGCCACGCACAGTCTTGTTTTGTTGGAGAAGCGGTCGGAAATAGAAAAATCTTATTGGAGGCCTCTACAATGATCGGAGCCTTATGTGTCACACCCATAATTTCACGCGTTCCTTCTTGCCTGCCTTTAAGTGAACTTCCAAAATAACGGCAGCTTCGGTCGACAATCTCAGTAGGCTTCATGGCGACTACGTATTCACCTTCTACTTCGAGTATCCTTGAACAGGTATTATTTCCTACTTCAATTGGGAGTACCGCCATTGTATCTGGGTTAATCTCATATTCCACTAAATAATTTGTATTCTTCACTTTCATTTATTCATCCCCTTTAAATTATTTTAATTTTTAAATTAATGAAAGCATTTCCATAATAGCATTAATAGGTATTTATAACTATAAATTTCACAAATCGTCCACAAATTGTTCACAAAAAAAATGGAATTCTTTTTAAAATGCTCTTTACTAAGAGCATCTTTAAAAGAATTCCACATCCCTGTTTGCTATGAGTTTTCATTAATTTGACCAAGTTCTTTTTCGGCTAAGTATGCGTTCGCTTGTTCTAATGTCGTATGCTCATCAATCGAATTGCCCGCATAGACAGATTCCGAAAGAAAAGGATTATTTGTATCAAGTGCGTTTGACATCCCAAAAACTGGATTTAATGGTGTATTCATTGGGATATCGTTGTTTGAATGCTCATTTAAACCTTTCATTTTTTTCCACCTCCATTACTATCATGNNTACAAAAAGGTTGAGTATTCCAAATAAATTTTTGAAGAGTCAAAAAATTCGGTTTATTATCTTTACTCACCTAAATATACTATTAAAAAGGTTTAGGGGTGAGCTTTCATGAAAAATAGAAAAACCAACTCTGAGATCATGAAATCACGAGATAAGAAAACAATTAAATCACCTAGGGAATCGGTATTAGACATATATATTCAAATGATTATTGATGAGAGCCTATTTAAGCGAAAAAAAGAGCTTTTGGAAAAAAAGGTGAATGAAGCGATTGATGCCAGAAATGAAGGTTTGTTTATGAAAGCATCAGCAGAATACCGGAAGTTGTTTAGTAAAACGATGTAGAATTATTTTACGTAAAAAAACTGACTAACAAAAGTTAGCCAGTTTTTTCATGAGTATCTCGTTACCCTAAGAAAGTGCCTGAAGTTCAAACGAGGCTTTAATCGTACCTACTTCAAGCCCTGCATCATTTTTTATAACTGAAGGCTTCAAATCTCTTAATCTAGTGATTGTTTGTTTATTTGAATAACCGATTTGTTCGAGAATAGTTGCTACAATAACGGGCCAATTATCTTCAGAACCATTGGCTACTTTTAAAGCAAAGCCTAGTCCCTCTTTTTTTAGTCCAAAGCAATAGACACCCTGAGCTCCACCCTTTGCTACGATATTGTAATCTTCTAACAACGTTGTACAAATAAACCGCTTAGACGCTACCATTTTGGGAAACTCATTCATTATGTTTGTCATTTCGATGACAGCCTTTTGTAAATTGGGGTCATCGATTAAATCTGGATTGGCAAATTTGAGATAGGTGATTGCCATATTTTTAAGTGGGATTCCATATACTGGAACACCGCATCCATCAATTCCTATTTTAATCTTCGATATTGGGAACTCAGATAGGAGTGAAAGTATATGTAGTATTTTTTGTTGAAGTGGGTGATCAACTTTCCAATACTCTCCAATTGAATACCCCATTTCACGACATACGGCTAGGAAACCCATATGCTTTCCTGTGCAATTATGATAAATCCTTCTTTTCTCCATTCCTTTTCTTAGCATTTCTTCTCTTGGTTCTGTATTTAATGGATATGAGGGAGGACAATACAGTTCTTCCTCTTTTATAGGTAATTTCTGTAACATTGATTCGAGAGCATTAATATGATACGACTCTCCACGATGAGAAGCTGAAAACATTGCCGTCTCTTCGTTAGTTAAGCCATATTTGGTAATTATATTTGAAAGAAATACTGGTAATGCTTGTATTGGCTTTGCTGAAGATCTAAAGTAAGTATAATGCTCTGAATCCCCCAATAGATACTCGACATTCATTTTTTTATTTACACCACAAACCATTCCGATATGTACATTTTCTAGTAATCCAGCCCTTGTCTCTTCAACCAATATGTTAAAATTCACGGTCTTCATTCCTTTCTCAGTATCCATTGATTTTCATCAACTATTCTAGATTTAGAAGCATATGCTGTGCTTGGATAGCTGCCCCCAACACTACTCCACGATCACTCAACTCAGAGTAGACAATTCTTACTTTTTCTTTTATAGGCTCCCAAATAAATAAGTTCAATTTCTTTACAATCGCTTCTTTTATTTCTGGGAATTTTTGAATGGTACTCCCACTTAAAACGATCACCTCTGGATCATATAGGCATAATATGTTGCTTATCGCAAGTGCGATATATGTTGTGGTTCTATCCATGATATTAACTGCCCATGATTCACCATGACGATAAGAGTTAAACACATCTTCTATACTTGTTATGTCCTTTACTTTTCTTGCATCTGACACAATTGCCCCTTCTGATATATAGGTTGCTAAGCAGCCAATCTTCCCACATTTGCACACATTACCAGTTGGATCCAATACTGTATGACCAATCTCTCCGGCATTATTAGACTCTCCCCTATGTATTTGGCCATTTAAAATAATGGCTGAACCAATACCTGAACCTATTCCCACTAGAACAGCATTTTGTGAATCTTTTGCCTTTCCAACATAATTTTCAGCCACAATTTTCATTTTCAATTCATTGTCAATGATCACATCAAAGCCAGTATTTTCACTTAGGTCCGATGCCAAACTTACATTTTTCCATTTAAGCTGATCTGACACTTTTACGACACCATTTTGGTAATCTATTAAACCTGGAAGACCGACAGCTACTCCAATAAACTTTTCTAATGGAATTTGATGTTGGCTAATAAGGTCTTTCATAAAAAATATAACCTTTTCCATTGTTTCCTCATATTTTTCTGATTCCTCCCTTGAAACACTTTCCCAAGCAACAATTTCCCCATTAAAGTTCACAATGCCAATTTTAATAATTGCTTTATCCAGCTCTATCCCAATTGTGTATAAAACATCACCACATATTTCAAGTAGTGTTGCTCTCCTTCCTACCCCCGAAGTAACAAGTTCTGTCTCTCTTACAAACCCTTGTATATGTAACTCGCTTACAATTCTTGTAATTGTAGTGGGACTCATCCCAGTTATTTTGGCAATTTCCATTCTTGAAATCGGAGATTGGTTTTTTATGATTTCAAGAACTAAATTCTTATTTTGTTTTTTCATTAATAGCTGGTCTTGTTTTTCCATCTTTTAACCCTCTTTTTATCTTATTTAATAATCATTTAAGAAATCATGTTTATACTCCCAGTGGAAGAACAAACATCATTTGTTAAATGTGGGCCCAATGTTGAATTGTAAAACAACTCAACATTAGGGTACTTTAATAAATTAATTCTTGCCTGTCTTTTAAATTACTTAAAGCTTTTTATAAACTCAACTGCCATAGAGATATCCCTGACAGGGTTCGTTTTCACTTCACGTTCAATTGTTAAATAACCATTGTATCCAATCTCATTTAATGCTTCAAAATACTTCCGGAAGTCAACAGAACCTTTACCTAGTTGTACTTCTTTAAAAAACTCTCCAGAAGCAACCATTAGGGCAATCTGTTCATGATCTGTACCTTCCCCATAACCAAGAGCACCATATACATCCCGCGGGTCAACAGGTTTAATTTGTATCCCATCCTTTACGTGGGTGTGGACAATATAATCCTTTAAAAGTTTCACCCCTTCAACTGGATCATCACCTGTCACCATGACCATATTAGCAGGGTCAAAATTGACAGAAACTCCATTTGTACTTAAGCTGTCTAGAAAAGATTTTAATCTAACAGATGTTTCTGGTCCTGTTTCAATTGCGAAATATGCGTTCATACTCTTTGCATAAATCCCCAGTTCATCGCAGGCTTTTTGCATCGCTTCATAAATACTGCTGTCCTTGTTTTCAGGTACAATACCGATGTGTGTTGTAACAATATTTGTACCCAATTCAACTGCAAGGTCTAATATCCGCTTTGATTTTTCAATTTTTTTCGAATTTTGCTGGTGGTCTTGAAAACCGTGTCCACCTAAGTCACCACATAATGCGGATATCTCCAATCCTAATGATGAAATATAAGCTTTCAGTTCCTTTCGAGCTGAGGAACTTAGATTTTCAGGCGCCATTTCTCCATCAACTGCATAGATTTGGACACCGTTAGCACCCATATCTTTTGCAACTTTTAGCCCTTCCCAAAGTGGTAATCTCAAACTATCCACAATGATTCCGACTTTGTTAGTTATTTTTACCTGCTCCATTTATGAAAATTTCACCACACTTTTCTTTTCTGAAGCTTCATAAATACCTGCAAGGATTTTCATAATTTCAACACCATCCTCTACAGGGGCAACTGGTTTTGTTCCTAATAAACAGCTTGTTACAAAGGAATCAATTTCATTTTGGAAAGAATTTTTAAAATCAAATGTTAAATGATCGATTTGCGGGTGAATATTTACCATTGTATTATTTTCTTCACTTACCAACATTAACTCAGGCTCTAGTTCTGCTCCACCTTTTGTACCGAACAGCTTTACTTGAATTTCATCCTTTTTCGCATGAAGCGTAAAGGAAACGTCGACCATTAAAGAAGCACCATTTTCAAATGTAATAAGTGCGTTAGCCATATCTTCAACCGTATTCTTATCTTTATCATAGTCGGCGGCTTTATAAAAGCTTAACCCTTCAATATTACCGCGATTACCTAGCATATGATAGGTATGCCCGGATATTGACTTCACCTTAGGACGCCCCATTAAATACCAACAAATATCAATAATATGAACACCAAGGTCAATCAACGGCCCACCCCCTGAGCGTT
This sequence comes from Bacillus sp. JJ1521, assembly GCF_036965165.1. NCBI lineage: Bacteria > Bacillati > Bacillota > Bacilli > Caryophanales > Bacillaceae > Bacillus > Bacillus sp. JJ1521. The sequence goes on from NZ_JBALOX010000025.1 coordinate 40,649, forward strand.
CTTTATCTGCAAACCATCCACCAGGATTTCCTAAACGACGTAAACATGATGCTTTAGCATAATAAATTTCTCCTAATTTGCCATTATCAATAAAGGATTTCAATACCTTTGTATTTGTCGCGAACCTTCGTACAAACCCTACTTGCAAAATTTTATTTGATTGTCGAACTGCTTCTTCTACCTTTAATGCCTCTTCCACATTCATTGATAAAGGTTTTTCTACTAGTACGTGTTTACCACCTTTGAGGGCGCCAATTGAAATATCTGCGTGAGTATTATTCCACGTACAAATGCTGATAGCATCAACTTCGGGATCATGAAACACTTCCTCAAGGCTACTAAAAACACGATTTATACCATATTGTTCTGCCTTTGCTTCGGCTCTTTCTTTTGAATAGTCATATACACCGTATAGAATTGCGTTAGAGTTATTCGCATAAGCTTGTAAATGCATATCAGAAATTGATCCTGTTCCAATCACACATACTCGTAATTTATCCACATCTATTCCATCCTTTCCAGACAGTTTTCCAGCATTTATTGTACTTCGTTCCATAATCTCCTCACATTGTCCATACCAATTTTAGATCCAACCTTACAATCTTCCATTCCCTCAAATTCAACCGTTAGGTACCCATCATATCCCGAGTTTTTAACTAGTTTAATAATCTCACGAATATTTATGTCACCATGACCGACGATTGCACCTCGCAAATAATTTTCATTCACTGTCCTAAACCAAACTCCATCACCTGGATTTTCGTAATACGGACGAATATAGAAATCTTTAAAATGAACAGTAGCAGCATATTTGATATTTTTCTTAACTCCGACAAGAGGTTCCTCATCAATACAAAGGAAGTTGCCAACATCAAGTGTTGTCTTGAAATTTTCACGATTTACTGCGTGAATCACCCGCTGAACACGATCACTGGACTGAACATTAAAGCCATGGTTTTCTATTGTTGTCGTAATGCCATATTGTGCAGCATAATCAGCGACCAACTGGCTACCTTTTACTAATTTTGAAAAATGTTCATCAAAATAATGAATGGTCATATGCTCTTTCGGCAAGGTAAAAGCTGTTACATCATGACGCATAATTTTAATTCCTAAACGATTAACGATATCGACATGCTTTTTAAGGCGTTCCACTTCCTCAAAAAAAGCTTCTTCAGTTTCTTGAACAAAATTTGCAGGTAAAGAATAAGCTGATAACTCAATTCCCACGGACGCTGCTTTTTCTTTAATTTGATCGGCTAATTCAATATTATCAACTACTGTATATCCATATGGAACTAATTCAACGTGCTCACCACCATTGTCCGCTACCCATTGTACGACATCTAAAACAGTCATCGTTCCTTCTCTAAGCTCTTTTACTAAACTATATGTACTTAATCCAACCTTCATAGTTATCACTCCTATTATATTAATCGATAAAATAGTCCCAGCATAATCTGAGAATTTAAGTTTCTTCAAAAAAACTAATTTACAACCTTGCTATTCTACTAAATGACAAGCAACATAGTGTTCTGACGTACCACCATTTTTTGCAGGAGGCTCTGTTACTCTACAAATATCCATTGCAATTGGACAACGTGTATGAAATCTACAACCTGACGGAGGATTTACGGGACTTGGTAAGTCCCCCTGTAATATAATCCGTTCCCTTCTTAACCTCGGATCCGGAATTGGGATAGAAGACAGTAGAGCCTTTGTATAAGGATGCTGTGGGTTTGAAAAGATAGTCTCTTTTGGGCCAGACTCCACAATCGTCCCGAGATACATAACTCCAATATGATCACTGATGTGCTCAACTACACTTAAATCATGGGAAATAAACAAATATGTTAAGTGAAATTCCCGTTGTAAATCTTTTAATAGATTTAATATTTGTGATTGGATTGAAACATCTAATGCTGAGACTGGCTCATCTGCAATAATTAGCTTTGGCCTCATAATAAGGGCTCGGGCAATTCCAATCCGTTGCCGTTGTCCACCACTGAACTCATGGGCATATCTATCTGCATGATATTCACCTAATCCAACGATTTCTAGCATTTCTGAAACTAGTTTGTTTCGTTCTACCCTTGATAATTTTGTATGAATGACTAGTGGTTCTCCTACAATGTCACGAACCTTCATTCTTGGATTTAACGAAGCATATGGATCTTGGAATATCATTTGAACCTTTTTTCTGATTGCTTTTAATTGTGTTTCTTTTTTTTGTGAGATTTCCTCCCCATCAATCCAAATTTCACCCTTGTTCGGTTGAATTAATCGTGAAATTAGTCTTCCGGTTGTCGACTTCCCACATCCACTTTCTCCTACCAGACTAAATGTTTTTCCTTCTTGAATCATAAACGACACATCATGAACTGCTTTTAATGACTTCTTTTTCTCAAACATCCCACCTGGAATAGAAAATGACTTTTTCAATCCAGATACTTTTAAAAGAGTATTAGACACGAATGCCCCCCCTCTCCTCGTTGTATAGCCAACAGCTACAGGTTCTGCCATTTTCTAAAATGAATTCTGGTGGCTCTTTCTCAGAGCAAATCGGCATCGCATCTTTACATCTTGGCGAAAATTTACACCCTTTTGGAAGATTGCTAGGATCAGGAACATTCCCCTTTATTGAATCAAGCCTATCCTTTTTTTGACCAATCTTAGGAACTGAACCAATTAAACCTTTTGTATAGGGATGCTTCGGACTTTCAAATAAATCAAAAACGTCGGCCTCTTCAACAACCCTTCCCGAATACATTACAACTACACGGTCACACATTTCAGCAACGACACCTAAGTCGTGGGTAATTAATAAAACAGACATATTCTCTCTTTGCTTTAATTGTTTTATTAAATCCAATATTTGCGCTTGTATTGTTACATCAAGGGCGGTTGTCGGCTCATCTGCGATTAAAAGTTCCGGGTTACAGGAGATGGCCATTGCAATCATGATTCTTTGTCGCATTCCACCTGATAATTGATGCGGATATTCATACAGAATTTCTTCAGCACGTGGAATTCCTACCTTTTTTAGAATCGAAATTGCATGTTTTTTAGCCTGCTTATCATTTAATCCTAAATGAATACGTATGGGCTCTGACAATTGTTCCCCGATTTTCATTACAGGGTTTAACGAGGTCATCGGTTCTTGAAAAATCATTGCTATTTGCTTTCCACGAATCCTTCTCATTTCACTTTCTGATTTGGTTGTTAATTCTTCTTCATGAAATTGAATGGTTCCTTGGCTTATCCCTCCACTAGTACCCTTAAAGAGTTTCATGATGGATAATGACGTTAAGCTTTTGCCACTACCGGACTCTCCAACTAACCCAAGAACCTCTCCTTTATTTATGTGAAAGGTAACCCCATGGAGAATTTTTATTTTTTGTTTATCTTTTGTAAATTCAGTTTCAAGTTTTTTGACTTGTAGCAGCTTTTCCATCCTCTTCAAACTCCTTATTCATTCTTTGTTTTTGGGTCCAACACATCTCTTAGACCATCACCTACAAGATTAAAGGCTAAAACTGTTAAAAAAATGGCTATTCCCGGCATCATGACTACATGTGAGGATGTACCCAGATAATCACGCCCGAGACTTAGCATTGCTCCCCAATCTGGTGTTTCTGGACTAGCCCCTAAACCAAGAAAACTTAAACTTGAGGCTGCCAAAATCGCTGTACCAATTCTCATCGAGATAAAAACAATTAAGCTACCTGCGGTTTCAGGAAAAATGTGTTTAAACATAATTCTAAAATGTGAGGCACCAATTGATTTTGCCGCTTCAACAAAAAGCGTTTCTTTTCCTTCTAGGGTAGAACCCCTTACTAACCTTGCAAAAGAAGGAATACTAAATACACCAACTGCTATGACCACATTTTTTAATCCAGGACCTAAGATAGCAATAATTGCAATAGCCAGCAATATATCCGGAAAAGCAAAAAGGACATCACTTGACCTCATGATAATTCGGTCTAACCAACCTCCAAAGTACCCACTAATCAGTCCTAAAATTGTTCCACCAATGGCACCTAGCAATACAGATGAAAAGCTTACACTTAATGAGATTCTGGCACCCGCTAATAATCTACTAAAAATATCGCGTCCATATTCATCCGTTCCTGCTATATGTTCCATACTAGGTCCTTGTAAAACTTCATTATAATTTGGCTCATATGGATCGTAAGGTGCAATGTAAGGACCAATAATCGCAATAATAATTAATAGTAGAATAAAGAAGCTTGCCCAGAGAGCAGTCTTTTGCCTTTTCCAATTCTTCCAAAACTCTTTAATTCGAGAATATTGTTTTCCATTACTGACTGTTATCAAATTAGGTACTTCTTTCGATACTTCCATGCCGATCCTCCTTTACGATACATAGCGAATTTTGGGATTTAGAAAACTATAAAGAATATCTACTAACAAATTTACAAGAATAAACTCAATTGAAAATAGTAATAATTCAGCTTGTATAACCGGATAATCTCTAAACGCAATCGAATCAATTAATAACCGCCCCATACCCGGAAAACTAAATACTGTTTCTACAACTACCGAACCTCCTAATAAGAATCCAAATTGAAGTCCAGCAATTGTAACAACTGGAATTAATGAATTTCGTAATGCGTGCTTAGGAATGACAACAGATTCTTTTAACCCTTTTGCCCGCCCAGTTCGAATAAAGTCTGCCTTTAAAGTATCTAGCAAGGAGGATCTTGTAAAACGTGCGAGCATCGACATGATTCCCGCACCGAGAGTTAACGAAGGTAAAATATAGCTTTTCCATCCATCAATTCCACCAGTTGGGAGCCATCCTAGCTTTACCGAAAAAATTTGTATTAGGAGTAAACCCAACCAAAAGCCTGGCAATGAAATACCTGATACAGCAGTAACCATACCGAAATAATCTGGCCATTTATTTTTATAAACAGCCGATAGAGTACCTATTAATAATCCTATAATTAACGCCCATACCATACTAAACATTGTCAAATAAATAGATGGCATAATTCGATCTGCAAACATATCCATTACAGGTAATCCTGTTTTAAGGGATGTTCCTAGATCACCTTGGAATAGATTGCCCATATATGTAACATATTGTTCCCAGATTGGCTTATCCAGCCCTAGCTCAGCTCTAATAATTTCAACTTCTTCTAAAGTAGCGTCTTTTCCCGCAACTAGTCGTGCTGGATCTCCCGGAATTAAATGTGTAAAAAAGAAGATTAATATTGAAACAATGAATAAGATGGGTATCATTTCAAAAATTCGTTTAATGATATACTGGAGCATTATTGAAAACCCCTTTCTTAGGAAGGAAAGAAGCTTCGGGATTCGCATCCCTCCACTTCTTTTTTACGACATACGTTTTCTACTTACTTTAGGTTTGCGTCTAGGACGTTAATTCCACCTGTTGGTGAAATAAATACACCTTCTACATTTGCTCTCTTTCCTGCTAAAATTTCATCTACACCTAGGAAAATCCACGGTGCATCATTATAGATTGTTGCTTGAATATCACTATAAATTGCTGTTTGTTTGCTTTCATCTGGTGTTGTATTCACTTCTTCAATCCATTTATCAACTTGATCGTTTTTGTAATATGCAGTATTTGCACCATTCGGCGGGAATGAACCGCCATAGAATAATGGTTTCGTAGCATTTGTTGTATCAGAAGGATAAGCAGACCAGCTTACGTACCACATTTGTAACTTCGTATCCTCAGGTGTTTGTGCCCCGTAAATCTCATCCGAAAGCGTACCTTCTTCCATTGATTTAATTTCAACATCTACACCAATTTCTTTTAACTGTTGTTGAATAAACTGCATACCTTTCATCGTATCCGAATTTGTATTACCCCAGATTTCCGCTTTAAAGCCATCTTCTAACCCAGCCTCTTTTAGTAGTTTCTTTGCCTTTTCAATATCTTGTTCATATACTTCTTGTTTCTCATAATGAAGTGTTTTATTTGGAATAATGGAGTCTAGTGGTAACCCAAATCCTGCATTAACTACGCTTATAAATGCATCTTTACTAACCGCATAGTTTAGAGCTTGTCGAACACGAACATCGTCAAAAGGCTCTTTCATAGTATTAATAGATACATAACGAGCAATTGTAGATGGTATTTTTTGAACCTCTACATCCTTATTACCTTCTAATTCCTTAATATTTTGACTTGGTAATGGATAAATTACATGGGCTTCCCCCGTTTTTAACATCGCTACTCGTGATCCATTCTCAGGAACTGGCTTATATGTAATTCTCTCTACGCGGTCTTTTTTATCCCAGTACTCATCGAAACGTTCAACTGTTAAATGGTCCCCTTGTACCCATTCAACAAATTTAAATGGTCCAGTACCAACGGGTTTTTTTCCAATTTCCTCACTTCCAGCCTCCAAAACCTTAGGACTAAGGATTTTTGCTGAGACAAACCTTGTTAACATACCAGCATAAGGCTCTTTTAAAGTTACTTTTATTTCATAATCACTTAAAATCTCAATATTCGTAATGAGATTAAATCCCCGACTATTAAGGCGAAGACTATCATCATTTATGATTCTTTCGAAGTTTGCTTTAACATCCTCAGCATTAAATTCTTCACCATCATGGAATTTTACTCCTTGACGTAACTTGAATGTGTAAACTAAAGCGTCATCACTTATACTGTAATCCTCGGCGAGTTGTTTAATAATTTTTCCTTCCTCGTCAGATCCTAGTAATCCCTCAAGCATAGCTGACTGCACCGAGTTAGAATTGGTATCCCCTGTATTATGTGGATCCATAGAAATAAAGTTTTCATTTACCGCGATCACCAATTCTTGCTCAACCTTCTTACCGTTCTCCTCCTTTTCACCCCCACTTTCTTTACTAGAACATCCAACAAATAACACTGCAGACAAAACTACTAGTAGCAATACTTTCCAATACTTTGATTTACTCATTAATTTTCCCCCTTTATTTTTCTTTTCAGGACTTTACATGATAGAATTATTGATTTTGTTCCCTGAATAAAATATGGTAAATTTCCTCGTATCAACTCTTCATAAGTTAATACGATTAAACATGCCACCTCTATTTATTTTCACCAGGTTAATAAATGCCTAAAATATTTAATATATAGGTGAAATATTAGTTATAATAACAATTAATTTCTCCACTGGTGAAATTAATTGTTA
>NZ_JBALOX010000026.1:0-5412 GCF_036965165.1 Bacillus sp. JJ1521
AATCACTATATTAATAGTGAAAACTTAGTAAAACAGTGATTTTTATCACATTTGGGAAAGGGAACATTTGAATAATTTGTGACAAATCGAATAACAGCTTTTTGAACGAAACATACCATATACAAAAAGGATGTGTGTACATGATTAGATATTATTGTTCAAGATGTCATACGATTCTCCTAAATAACAAAGAAAGATGTTTTAAATGTGGGTGTGGTGTGATTACTCAAATCGATATAAATGTTCAAAAGAACGATCAGAAATCATCTTAATCACTATTTTTATAGTGGTTTTTTAATGGCTTAACAATCGTGGATATTATATTTAAAAAACAACTTCCTCTATGACAGGAGTGTAAAAATTTTCATTTTTATTCACACAGAAGTCTCTTTCTCCATAGTCTAAAATAGGCGAATGTCTAGAAGGAGGATACAGTCCATATGGCAAAAGTAAAAAATTATTATGCAGGTACCAATTCTAGTGTAGGTTTTTTCTCGTTGTATGATGAGGCATTGGAGGGCTTGGAAACTCTATATATTTTAAAAGGAGGACCTGGTACAGGTAAATCCACCTTCATGAGAAAAATCGGTCTTGTATTCATGGATAAAGGCTATGATCTTGAATACTTACATTGCTCTTCAGATAATCACTCTATAGATGGAATCGTTATTCCAGAACGAAAATTAGGATTTGTAGACGGTACGGCACCACATGTGATCGAGCCCAGGTACCCAGGAGTTGTCGAGAAGGTAATCGATCTTGGCCAATTTCGCAATGATCAATACTTAGAGCAATTTAAAAACGAAATCATCGAATTAACAGATGATATCTCAAAGAACTATGAAAATGCCTATAAAACCTTTTCAGAAGCAAAGAAAGTTCATTTAAAGCGTGAGGATATTTATGTCTCATCGATGAGCTTTAAAAAGGCTGATGCGGTACTTCAAAATTTAATTGATACGATTTTTAGCAAGCCTTTCGAAGCGGATGAAAAACCAACAAAACGGAAGCGATTCTTTGGAGCGGCTACACCAAAGGGTGCGGTTAATTTTATCGATAATATTACGGAAGAATATGAGAAACGTTTTATTATTAAAGGAAGACCAGGAAGCGGCAAGTCAACGTTGATGAAAAAGATTGCAAAGCATGCCGAACAGCATGGTTTATCGGTTGAATATTTCCACTGTGCATTTGATCCAAAAAGCATTGACATGATTATTATTCCAAAACTAAGCGTGTCAATCGTTGATGGCACGGCACCACATGTTGTCGACCCATTCCGTGAGCAAGATGAAATTGTAGATATGTTTGCATTATGCATGGACCCGAAAATCGAAAGCACATTCAAAACGGAAATAGAAGAGTTAAATCTTGATTATAAAAATAAGATGACAATCGGTACGAATTATTTAAGTGAGGCAAAACGACTGCACGACAAGCTAGAAGAATACTACAAAGCTGCGATGGACTTCGAAGCAATTGACAAAAAACGTGAGGAACTAGTGAAGAAATTATTATAGAAAGAATAGTAAAAGGAAACCAAAATTTTACTGGTGAATGTTTGAAAAGTTTGCGTTATACTATAAATGCACAACAACAAAACAACTCCTTTGAAACGTGAGCTTTCCCGTAATGTGGGAAGGCTTTTTTTATGTCCATTTTCGAAAATTGCATACTTATTACACAACTGGAAAAAGTAACCTTAAGAATTCCTTTAGAGAAAGGGGAGCTTTCTATGCCTAAAGTGCTTTCAGTTGGTATATGCAATCCACCAAATAAAATCAATCAATCGAAAACAACCGAATTTATTAGGGACCTCTTTTATGAACAATTTCCGGATATTGATCGGCTCATCAAAGTATTTGCCAACAGTGAGATCGAGGAGCGGTATTTTAGTGAAACATTGGAATGGTATGGCAAAGAGCATAGCTTTGAGGAAAAAAATAATACATATATTGAGAAGGCTGTAACATATGGTGCAGAAGCGATTCGTAACTGTTTAAGGAATCAAAATTTGCTTGCAAACATGATAAATCCTCGAGAAATCGATGCCATCTTTTTTATTTCAAGCTCAGGAATCGCGACCCCGAGTATAGAAGCGAAAATCATGAATAAAATAGACTTCGGTCCACATACGAAGCGAATTCCAATTTGGGGGCTTGGGTGTGCAGGAGGAGCCTCCGGCTTAGCACGGGCGTTTGATTATTGTAAAGCTTACCCAAAGGCAAAAGTGCTTGTCCTAGCTGTAGAACTTTGTAGCTTAACCTTTCAAAAAAATGATTTCACAAAGAGCAATTTGATCGGAACCTCGTTGTTTGCTGATGGTACAGCATGTGTATGTATTAGTGGGGAAGAGGTGCAGCATCATTCGATAAGCAATGTTCTACCGACCTTTGTTTCATCCCAATCGACCTTATTGGCGGATTCAGAGGATGTGATGGGTTGGGATATTAAAAATACTGGTCTTCACGTCATATTTTCAAAGGATATTCCGAGTATTGTGAAATCATGGTTGAAGGGAAATGTGGATGAATTTTTACATGCCAATCAGCTTGAAATAAATGATACTAGGCATTTTATAGCCCATCCTGGTGGGAAAAAGGTTCTGGATGCATATGAAGCTGCCCTTGAAATTCCAAGTTCGATGACAGACATTGCTAGAGAGGTATTACGAAGGCAGGGGAATATGTCTTCTGTTACAGTGCTTTACGTATTGAAGGAGTTTATGGAGAAGCAACTGGGACATGAAGGAGATTATGGGCTTGTAACAGCCTTGGGTCCTGGATTTAGCTCCGAATTAGTCCTTTTACAATGGAGGAATTAGGATGATATTTTGGATTATTATTGCATTGGTCATTACTCAGAGATTGATTGAACTGCGAATTGCGAAACGAAATGAAAAATGGATTTTATCACAAGGCGGATATGAGGTTGGTAGCGGTCATTACAAATACATTGTGCTCACCCATATCTTGTTTTTTGTATCACTAATCGTCGAGGTTATTTATCGAGGAAATGAATTGTCTGAGTTGTATCCTATTTTATTTGTGTTATTTGCATTTACTCAGGCCGGTAGAGTGTGGGCACTAACTTCACTTGGAATGTTTTGGAATACGAAAATCATGATTTTACCGGAAAGTCAGGTGCAGGTAAAAGGCCCATATAAATATTTCAAGCATCCTAATTATTTAATTGTTGCCCTTGAGTTCATTATCATACCGATTTTATTTCAAGCGTATGTCACCGGAATAATCTTTTCAATACTAAACTTTGTGATGATGTCTATCCGAATTCCAATTGAAGAGCGGGCATTAAGTGTACATGAGGAGTATCAACAGCCTGGAATAGCCCGAAGCGGAATCATTCAAAATGGAATGAAAACGATAAAAAAAGATTGAAAAGAGTAAAAACGGATGATACACTTATTTTAAATGAAAATAATTATCACTATCAGTTGAAAGCTGGTGAAGAAATGCTTACATTATTTGTATCCTTAACAATTGGAATATATGGCTTTATTATGTATTACGTTCTACATCATGTTTCAAACCCTAAACAAAATCCTAAAAAACATCACAATCCCGTCCACGTAACCAGGTAAATANNTAGTTTCTTAAATATTCTGCTTTGTCAAAACCGAGGGTGTAGAGTAAAATACATATATATACACAATTATGCATTGTTCAATAAGGGGATTAGACATGATTCAAACACAACAAACTAAACACATGACAAAGGAAGACTTGGAAAAGAGACTATCTTCCTTATATGACATTTTCGAAAAAAACAATGACACAGAAAGTAGTTCAAAAATTATCCAGTTGCTAAAAAAACTAAAAAATTTAGAATATATGATTGGCTTTTCGGGCCATTTCTCAGCTGGAAAATCGAGCATGATCAACGAACTCATTGGGGAGAGTCTTCTGCCATCAAGCCCGATTCCAACAAGTGCAAATCTAGTAAAAGTAAAAACGGGCCGTGAATATGCACGCGTCTATTATCGAGATGGGAAAATCATTGAGTACCCTGCACCTTATGATTATGATGTAATCAAATCATATGCAAAAGACGGGGAAGCAATCGAATCGATTGAAATCAGTCATGATAATATGAAACTGCCAGAGCAAGTGATTGTCATGGATACGCCCGGGATTGACTCAACTGATGATGCCCACCGCGTATCAACAGAATCAGCATTGCATTTAGCAGATTTACTCTTTTATGTGATGGACTATAATCATGTCCTATCCGAGCTAAATTTCCAATTTACAAAGGAACTGACTGATCGAAATAAGACGGTTTATTTGATCGTAAACCAAGTTGATAAACATAAAGAAACGGAATTAAGCTTTACGTCCTTTAAACAAGGGGTGGAGGAGGCATTCCAAAACTGGAATGTTGCTTACTCAGACATTTTTTATACAACACTTAAGGATCCAGATAATGAGCATAATCAGTTCAAGCAGGTTCAGCAGCTGCTTCATGATAAAATTGCCAAGAAGGACCAGCTTTTATTAGAAGGCGTTTTTCATTCTGCAAGACAAATTATTCTTGAGCATATTGCGTTTTTAGATGATAAAAATGCACTAGAACTAGAAACTACAAAGGAAAAGCTTCGTTCATTATCTGTTGCGGAGAGAGAAACAATCCCGGCTCAAATCGACGAATTGTACCAACGTTTAGCGGGTTTTTCAAGGAAACGAGAAAAAATTGAAAAGGAATTTATTGAAGAGATCGAAACCATTTTATCAAATGCGATTCTTATGCCGTTCCAAACACGCGACCTTGCAAAGCTTTTTGTTGAATCCGTTCAACCAGATTTTAAAGTGGGATTATTATTTTCCAAAAATAAAACAGAAAAAGAACGTGAGGACCGTTTGCAAGCCTTCTTCAATGATGTAAAAGAGAAAATGTCCACTCAATTAGAATGGCATTTGAAGGACTTTGTTGGGAAATTTATTGAAAGTTTAAGACTTTCAAAACAACCATCTGGAAATGAGCTGGCAATTGAACTGTCTCCTGTTGAATTGAAAAATTTAATCAAGACCAGTGCAGGAGTAACAGGGGAGTATATCTTAACCTTTACTAACGATGTAGGAAATTATATTAAAAGAAAATATAAACAAAAAGCGGTTGGATTTTTACATGACATTCTTGAGCAAATGAAAGTTAGCACTGCCAAAGAAGAAACTGAATTAAAAGCCGAGTTACAAAAATATGAGGTTTATTCAGAAGCATTTGCAACATTAAAAAAATTTGAAACAAAACGTGCAGAAATTCGAATGATGCTTGAAGATATCATGAACGGTGATTCTACAATTAATAATAACGAATCAGTTGAACACTTACTTTCACGATTTACTGAACATGTGGAGATTTCCTCAACGGAAGAAATTTTAAAAGAGATAAATA
>NZ_JBALOX010000026.1:5501-15920 GCF_036965165.1 Bacillus sp. JJ1521
GTAGCATTATTTGGTGCGTTTAGTGCTGGGAAGTCGTCGTTTGCGAATGCATTAATGGGGAAACATGCACTACCAGTTTCACCAAATCCAACGACAGCAACAATTAACAAAATTACCTTTCCAACTGATAAGCATAAACATGGGACTGTTCTAGTAAAAATTAAGTCAACAAATCAATTATTAGATGATATCAACCACTCCTTACACATTTTTGGTGAACAAGCTGGAAATCTTAAGGAAAGTTTAGAGATTATAAACTCAAAAATTAGCAATATCGAAAAAATTGAGGCGAAAGAGAAACCACATTTTTCATTCTTAAAAGCGGTAGTAGCTGGTTTTGAAAACATTTCCGCTAATTTGGATCAAATTTTAACAACAGATATGGACGGCTTTAATGAATATGTTGCGAAGGAAGAGAAAGCATGCTTTGTGGAATGGATTGAGCTCTATTACGATTGCCCATTAACCCAACAAGGCATTACTTTGGTAGACACACCAGGGGCTGATTCAATTAACGCCCGCCATACCGGGGTAGCATTTGAATATATCAAAAATGCTGATGCCATTTTGTTTGTGACATACTACAATCACGCCTTTTCAAAAGCGGACCGTGAGTTTTTGATTCAACTTGGTCGTGTGAAAGACACCTTCAGTATGGATAAAATGTTCTTCGTTATAAATGCTGCGGATCTGGCGAATACGACCGAAGAATTGGAAGATGTAAAAGAATATGTAGACTCACAGCTTGTTAGTTACGGGATTCGTTTTCCACGACTATATTCTGTATCAAGTCGAGCCGCTTTACTCGAAAAGCTTAATGAAGTCAGTGAAAAGGATCTTGGTATTCTTCAAACTTCGGGTATTGAACGATTTGAAACAGATTTTCATTCATTTGTCATTGATGAATTAACAGCGGTAGCAGTGAATGAAGGATATGTTGATATTCAGCGTGCTGCAGCAATTATCGATTCTTATATTCAGTCTGCAAAAGAAGATAAGGACATTAAGCATTCTAAGCTTGAGGAAGCGAAAAAGCAGCATTCCAAAATGAAGTCAATCATATCGAATGTTGATGACGAGTCTGCATTCGGGATCGTCGAGCAGGAAATTAAGGAACTCACTTTTTATATTAAACAAAGGGTTTTCCTACGTGTATCAGATATGTTTAAGGAAGCCTTTAATCCGTCATCGCTGAGAGATGATGGACGGGATTTGAAAAAAGCACTAACGTCATGTTTAGTTGAATTCTTGGAATCAGTCGGTTTTGATTTAGCCCAAGAAATGCGTGCTACTTCATTGCGCATTGAAAGTTATATATCAAAGCGACTCCAGAGCCAGCTCACTAGTTTTAATGAAGAAATAAAATCGATCAATCAAAATATGAGTATTTCGGTATCCTTTGAACTAGATTTCCAATCGATTGAATTTACTAATGGTCTTATAAATGAAGAACTCACCCGTTATAAAAAGGCACTTGGGTTGTTTAAAAATCCAAAATCATTTTTCGAGAGAAATGAGAAAAAGCAAATGCAGGATGAGCTTGAAATATTGTTGGATGCACCGATAAGTTCATTTCTTGAAGATAATAAAGCGAATCTGCTCGTCTTTTATAGACAAGAATTCAATAAGGGGCTACAAAGACTTCAAGAAAATGCATTGAAGGAAATTCATGAGTATTTCGACGGGGTAACGAAGATCTTATCTGAAGACATTGATATTGAAAGTTTAGAACAAGTCCATGATACGTTAAAAGGTTATAATAACGAGCACATGGGGTGACCTTATTGACCCACATAAACTTAAAGTATCATGCATGTGCAACCTGTGTGAATTTTGTTGCTGAACGCAAAGATGGTAAAATGACATACAGGTGTGCACGCCTAAGCTATGATACAAAACCAGAATATCGATTTAATTGCTGGGAGCCAAAACCCCATATTGTAAAGCTACTAGAAAAGGAAACATCGGAGGAGAAAAAATGACTAACGTCCATGAAGCAATCACAAAACATTCAAATACACAGCACGAAATTGTAAAAACATTCGTGGGACTGGAGCAACAACGAGAATTTTATATTGACGAGGCAGTTTCTTTAGCGAAGCAAAACCAGGAATTCACTGTTGCTAAAATCAATCAAGTAACAAATGAAATAAATAAGCTTGCCAAAAAAGGTATCGTTCCATTACGTAAGCTAGTCACAGTTGATATGGTAAAGGAATATGCATTCCGCAAATAGAACATGCAGGTTAGGCGAATACTTACCGTAAATCTCTGATGAAGGAGACATGCATGTGAAAAAGGATAGATCAACTACACCAAAGAAAAAAGCGCAGGAAGGGAATGCAACAACACCACGTAAATTTCCTTCCTATGCTGAAGTAGAAGCAGAAAAAATGAAGAGTAATTAGCAGTAAGTCCTCTACTTATAGAGGGCTTTTTCATTTCTTGGAAGGAAGATACAAACAATTGCATGATGAATATATGGTATAATTCTCTTTATGAGGATTTTGTAACAGGGAGGACTTGCTGATGAAAAATCAAATTATGCTAATAGATGGCATGGCATTATTGTTCCGCTCTTTCTATGCAACGGCAATGAGCGGTTATTTTATGGTAAATAGTAAAGGGATTCCGACAAATGGGATTCACGGATTCGTAAAGCATATGATGACCGCGGTCAATAAGTACAAGCCTTCACATGTAATTTGCTGCTGGGATATGGGGAGTTCTACATTCCGTACAGAAATGTATGACGGTTATAAAGCAAATCGTGGTGCACCACCGGAAGAATTAATTCCACAATTTGATCTTGTAAAAGACGTAGTCGAATCCTTCGATATTCCAAACGTAGGACTAACTGGTTATGAAGCAGATGATTGTATCGGAACACTTGCTAGACAATATAGTCAAGACTCTGAAGTGATAATCCTGACGGGCGACCAAGACATTCTGCAGTTACTTGATGAGAATATTACGGTTCTCATTATGAAAAAAGGAATTGGAAACTACGCAGAGTACACGAGTGACAGCTTTTTAGAAGAAAAAGGGATTCATCCTCAGCAAATGGTTGATCTTAAAGCTTTAATGGGTGATACAAGTGATAATTATCCTGGTGTTCGTGGAATTGGTGAGAAAACTGCTTTGAAACTTCTTCAGCAGTTTAATTCGATCGAAGGTATTCTTGAAAATGTGGAGAATTTAACAACAGGTCAAAAGACTAAGATTAAAGAAGATTTGGACATGCTGCATTTATCTCGAAAATTGGCGAGAATTCATTGTGAAGTGCCAATTAACTGCTCACTTGATGAAGCTTTAATCCAAATTGATCGTGAAAAAGTGCATGAAAAATTTACTGAGCTTGAATTTAAAGGCTTGGATCAATTTATCAGTTAACAGAGTACTCGGATGAGTGCTCTTTTTTAGATTTAAACAATTTGCGCGTTTGCAACAAAAATACTGTTATTAATTAGGAAATACTGCCACTATTCTCGAAATACTGTCACTAATCTCAAAATACTATCATTAACTAAATTTCCAACTAGAAATAAAGATGCCCCGCGGTTACTTCCAACGGGACACCCAAACCAACCTTATATCTTCGTATTCTTTTTCTTTGCTCTGTTTTCAAGCTCGCTTTTTGGTTCCATTCCAAATTCTGTATTTTCATTATAGCCTTGTGGATTCACGCCTTTTGCTGCTTTCCCGCGGTTGTTTGCTTTATTTGCCATGACATGTCACCTCCATTTCGTATTATTTCCATCCTAATTTGGATTATGTCTTGAATAGAAAATGAGGCGATACTGGAAACTAATCATGAGGTGAGAATCGTGAACAAAGGGATCTATACCGCATTACTGACAATTGGACTTGCTCAATTTTTAAAAATTCCACTAAAAAAAGTAAAAACAGGGAAATGGGAGTGGGGCACCTTTTTTGAAACAGGTGGAATGCCAAGCTCTCACTCAGCAGGTGTTTCGTCACTAGCAACCTTTATTGCGTTAAAAAGAGGGATTCCAACTATTGATTTTGCGCTGTCTACCATATTTGGATTAATTGTCATGTATGATGCACAAGGAATTCGTCGTCAATCAGGGGAACTGACCATCAAAGTAAATGAACTTGATGAAGAAATAGAACGATTAGCAGGACAAAAGGACCATCATTACCATGATCATAAAGAAAAAAAGTTAAAAGAAAGACTCGGTCATCAGCCAGAAGAAGTACTTGGTGGTGCTCTTTTTGGTATGATTACAGGAACATTAGCCCATTTGTTAACAAAAAAGTCGTAGAATTTCGACAAAAAATGCGGTACTATTAGGGTAGAAACTGTATTTTTTAGAGGGATGGGGACAATTGTTTAAATTAGAAAATCAGGTAAACGAGTATCTGCAGTTTTTAGCCCAAAAAGGCTTTAATCTTGGGGAGGATGCAGTTGGTTTCATTTCATTTGGCCAGCATTATACGGCGACCACGGACGAAATTGTCATTGTTGCAATCGAAATTACATTAAAGGCACAGAAGGAATTTGATGGCAGCTTTTTCGTTTCATTATTAGAAATGCTTAAGGAAAATAAAATTCAAAGTAGAAAGCAAGCCCTTCAATTTGTAGAGGAGCGAAATATAATGACATAAAACCCTTGGACCTGTCTAGTCCAAGGGTTTCCTTTACATTACGTTTTTACGGATACCTTGTCTTGCTAATTCATCAGCCACTTTATTTTGAGTACTTGGGATCCATTTTAAGAAAAAGAGATCCAATTTTTTAGACAGCTGCAAAGCATTATCGAGCAAGGGTGCGAATTTTTTATTTTTAACATATTCCTTTGCAATAGCACGGTCCACAAGCTGTGAATCTGTTCGAAAGGAAACGATCCTGTAGTCGTTTTTCACACAAATTTCGAGTCCTTTAAGTAGAGCGTAATATTCAGCTTCGTGGTTCGTCATAATACCAAGCGGAATCGAATGTTTTTCGACAATACCGTTTCCTTTAATAAAAACGCCAGCACCCGATAGACCTGGATCTCCAGCGCTTGCACCGTCAATATACACTTCAATCATCTAATGGCCTCCACACATATTGGTTATAATGCATTTTATCACTAAATCTGTAATAGAGTGAAGAAAAAACGTTCTTTAAGAAAAAGGGGAGTACGTATCCAAATGGGAAGAGTGTATAATGAGTTAAAAATTAGGAAAAATGAAGATACGTTCCATTAGAGAGGATGAGCGTGATGAAACTTAAGCTAGAATGGACATATAAAACACCAAAAAATCAAGTCATCACCTTGATGTCTGATGAAGTTTCTGCTGAAGACGCATTACGATTAGCAGAGGACTTTGAGAGAACAGGTCGGACGAAGGAACTTGTTTTTTACGATGAACGCCAAACAAAATGGACAAAAAAAGAACTCATCAAGCTGATAAAAGAAATCGAAACTGAACCTCAGGATATTATCGCTTATTTTGATGGGGGATATGACATACAATCAGGTAAGGCCGGTTTAGGCGTTGCCATTTATTATACACAAAATAAAAAACCATATCGGGTCAGAGTTAATGAAGTGTTTGAAGAGATGGAATCAAATAATGAAGCGGAGTATGCAGCATTTTGGTTGATGTTAAATACATTAGAGGAATTAGGCGTACAACATTCCACAGTGACTTTTAAAGGGGATTCCAATGTTGTATTAAAACAGCTTTCAGGAGAATGGCCATGCTTCGAGGAAAACCTCAATAGATGGTTGGATCGAATTGAAGAGAAAATTCAAAAAATGGGCATTCATCCAAGCTACGATCCAATTGGACGTAAACAAAATTCGGAAGCAGATAAACTAGCTACACAAGCGCTGGAAGGGACGCTCGTTTCCAGTAAAATTGAAATAAAAGGTAAGTAATTAAGCCTATTTGTCATACTCATTAAATAGGTGAAAACTGTCAGGGATGGGTGCTTGTACAGTGGAGAACGTGAAACCGATTAAAATAGGAGTTGATTTTTTTATGAAACGTAAGGAACTTATTTTGGAAGTTGGTGAAATGCTTGACACTTATTGCGAAGATTGTTTCGTAAAAGAACATTTTCGGAAGGAATATGGAAAGCGATATGCCCAAAACTTTTGTATTAAAAATTGTACAGTAGGTCAAAAGCTTAAGAAGTATGGGGAAAAATTGTCATAATCAAGTGAAGGAGCGGCAAAAAAGGCTGATAAAAATCAGCCTTGGTTTCACATTTTTACAATAAAATGTAAGAATTATAGCTTTACAACGTTAGCAGCTTGAGGTCCACGATTACCTTCAACGACTTCGAAAGAAACTTCTTGACCTTCTTCTAAAGATTTGTAACCATCACCTTGAATAGCTGTGAAGTGTACGAAAACATCGTCTCCACCTTCTACTTCGATGAAGCCAAAACCTTTTTCGTTGTTAAACCATTTTACTTTACCGTTTTGCATTATGCTTTCCTCCTAAACCTTCGGCACAACCGTGCAACGTGAAAATTTTTATCAGATAGCTAATTATTTATGTATTTTTAAAAATAAAAAATATTATAAAAAAAATACTAATCTACTAGCTAAATGATGCTTTTAATATACAACCTAAATCGTGTAAAGTCAAGGGAATAAAGGGTTTTTTACGTATTCTTGGAAAAAAGCTGCGGGAAATATTAATGCGGTTACAATAATAGAACAATATTTTTGTATATTCAAAAAATTATTGTGGAAATTCCATTTTTTGATATAATAGTAGAAACAAGGCGTTAGTGGGGAGTTATTACAAAATGAACAATGATCATACGAAAATCACTGTGTTTCAGCCTGATGAACTTGATAGAATTATCGATGATTTTGATAGCGATTACATCGGTGGACATTCAAGTAAACCACCTGTATCAATCATTACGGAGAAACTAGAGGATGCAATTGACAAGGTAGAAGATATTTTTTATTTTGTAAAACAACATACGAAGTTGCCGCTTGCCGAGATTAAGCAAACGGTTATTCCAATTATTCAAAATGCGTCTGAAATTCCGCAATTTTTTCATTTGTTTTATCAGCTTCAGTCTGCAGATGATTATACATATCGACATAATATTGGTGTGGGTGTAATTGCGACGTTAATTGGCAAATGGCTTTCATTGTCTGATGAGGAATTATCAGAACTCACTATTGCAGCGACCTTGCATGACATTGGTAAAACAAAAATCCCCACAGAAATCTTAAATAAACCAGGTAAGTTAACAAAAACTGAATATGAAATTGTAAAGAAGCATACGATTTATGGCTATGAAATTTTAAAAAACACAGATGGCATTAATCATGAAATCGCCCTCGTTGCGCTTCAGCATCATGAAAGGGAGGATGGGAAAGGATATCCCTTTGGTTTACAGGGGTCCAAAATCAGTTATTTGTCCAAAATAGTCGCTATTGCAGATGTTTTTCATGCCATGTCATCAAATCGTGTCTATCACGATGCAACACCTTTCTATCAAGTCATCAAACAAATGAATGGCGATATGTTTGGAAAACTTGATCCAACCATATTAGTCCCGTTTTTACAGCAAATTATGAATGCATTAATTGGTCATCATGTATTGCTAACAGACGGTCAAATAGGAAGCATAAAGTACATCAATCCATATGATTTATTAAATCCATTAGTTGAGGTATCCAATACGATTATCGATTTATCTGTTCAAAAATCAATTCAAATCGAACGCGTTTTATACGATTAGATGGGGGCTGCTAAAATGTTCAGATACAATTATAAGGGAAAAGACATTTTTATCCGGTTTACCTCTCATACAAAACATATGAATATCAATAAGGATTATTTGTATAATAAGATCATTTCCATTTGTGACAACATTATGGATGCAGGTCATGGAACCTCGTTTATTGTGGAGGATGATAAAGGTCGCTTTGCTGTAGGAACTGTCCAGCACGGGGAATTAACGGTCATTTCCATCCATAATCTTGTCGAACATACGCAAATATATCTTGAGAAAAGGGAAGCTAAAAAACCATCCTGAATGGTTTTTTAGCCCAAAAACATTCTACAATCTATCTCCGAAATCATCCACAAAATCTATATTCCTAAAACTAAGTAAATTTTGATACAATTAGTTGATTAGTGAAATTGAAAAGAGGATTAATATGAAAGTGATAATCGCGGAAAAACCAGACCAAGCGATGAAGCTTGCTGCTCCCTTTAGGAGTAAGAAATCTCAAGGGTTTATTGAGGTTGGATCAAGTCCACTATTTCCGAAAGGGGCATATTTTATATGGGCAGTTGGCCATATTTGTGAGTTGATTCCCCCAGAAGAATATAATCCTGCCTGGAAAAGCTGGAAAATTGAAACTCTCCCGATCATTCCCGATCATTTCTTATATAGGGTCATGAAATCAAAATCAAAACAGTTTACCATCATCAAAAACCTCCTTCGAAAACCAGAAGTAACAGAAATCATTCATGCGGGTGATGCTGGTCGTGAAGGGGAATTAATTATACGAAATATTATTGAGATGGCTAAAGTGACAAAGCCATTGAAGCGACTATGGATTTCTTCTTTAACTGAAAAAGCTGTGACGGAAGGATTTCAGAATCTCTTATTAGAGCAGGACACTAGAAATCTTTATTTTGAAGCGAAAGCCCGTGCATGTGCTGATTGGATTGTCGGTATGAACGCTTCAAGAGTGTACACGTTATTGTTAAAGCAAAAAGGAATTTCCGACGTATTTTCCGCAGGAAGAGTCCAAACTCCTACATTGGCGCTTATTGTAAAACGCGAAAAAGAAATTGCAAATTTTAAATCTGAGCCGTTTTGGGAGGTTTTTGCGAACTTCCAAATTAACGGCAAACAATATGAAGGAAAATGGATGAAGGATAACGAGTCAAGAGTTTCTTCAAAGGAAATGGCAGAGAAAATAGCGGATTTTTGTAAGGATAAGCCTGCAGACATTGCTGAAGCGGAAATCGAAAAGAAGGAATATCAACCACCTTTATTATTTAATTTGTCAAGTCTACAGGCAACTGCAAACAAGGCTTTTAAATTTTCACCGAAAAAGACATTAGACGTTGCACAAGGCCTTTATACGAAAGGGATTATTTCTTATCCACGTTCCGATTCTAGCTATATTACAAAAGGGGAGGCAGGGACCATCCCTGATATTTTTTCTAAGCTTCAAAAACTTGAAGACTACCAAGCTTATTTTCCTACTCCAATAACATCCATTTACAATAATTCTCGATATGTGAATGAGAAAAAAGTAACCGATCACTATGCCATTATTCCAACCGAGCAAGTCCCAAATCCCGCAAAGCTATCAGGTGATGAAAAGAAAATCTATGATTTGATAGTAAAACGATTGATTGCGGCACATTATAAGCCAGCGATATTTAACTATACAACTATTAAAACCCTGGTGGACAAGCGTGCTGAATTCATCACAAAAGGGAAGATAATGCTTCAGGAAGGGTGGAGAAAGGTCTTATTTCAAGAAGATTCTAAGGATAATGATGTCATCCTGCCTCCACTTGAAAAAGGTGAATCAGGTGTAGTTGAAAAAAGCTATACAAAAGAAGGCAAAACTCAGCCACCGAAGCGTTATACAGAAGGACAGCTTATTACACTCATGAAAACGGCTGGTAAGCATATTGAGAATGATGAACTTGAAAAAATTCTCGCCAAAACGGAAGGACTAGGTACGGAAGCCACACGTGCTGGCATCATCACGATGCTAAAAGACCGTAACTATATTAAGGTCGAGAAAAACCAAGTATTTGCAACGGAAAAAGGAATACTTTTAATTGATGTAATTGGCGATAAAATCCTTGCGTCTCCAGAAATGACAGCAAAATGGGAACAGCGTCTGCATGAAATTGGACAAGGTCAAGCTTCACCAGCATCCTTTATGATGCAGACAAAAAAGCTTTCCCAAAAAATCATCGACGATGCGAAAGAGCAAAGTAGGGCTTGGGATCTTTCAAATGTGAATGTGGAGAATGTGAGCTCCGGGAAAAGCAAATATAATAAAAAGGAAATCGGAACAGTCGTGGGAACCTGTAAGAAATGTGGCGGCAATGTGATTAATAAAGGCAAATTTTATGGCTGTGCAAACTATAAAACAAATGGCTGCCAATTTACGATATCAGGAAGGATTTTAGGAAAACCGATTTCGAAAACAAATGCCGAGAAGCTTCTCTCAGGAAATAAGACAAACCTTATCAAAGGCTTTAAAAAAGACAGTAAAACCTTCGATGCTTACTTGAAATGGAATGACCAAACTCAGAAGATAGAATTTGAGTTTCCAGCAAAAGTACCAAACGGAACCTAAACATTAGGGAGAAAAGATAGAAGATCTTTTCTCCCTTTTTCAAATACGCTCTGGCGTATTTGCACCCAGATTTTTTAGACCCACACGA
>NZ_JBALOX010000027.1:0-2079 GCF_036965165.1 Bacillus sp. JJ1521
GAGAAGGAAAGTGCGCCATTCATTCGGATCAAAGCGGAAAGCTCGGCTATTGCGCAGCAATCTTTGATGTCTAGGTTTGTCAGTTCTTTTTTCGTCTCTGATGCAAATGACACAGGTTCCACCCTCCTTTTTATCGAAAGGATGATTTTTCAATCACCCTTTTATATCTTCTAAAAGCATATTATACAATAGATTTGCTACTTTGGTTGTGTCATGTCTGATGACGTCATTATCGTATGAGATGATTTTATCATTAATGATGGATAAACCTAAAGTAGAAAGTCTTTCTAAATCATAAACAACAGGCTTTGCCAGCTCTTTTGCATATTTTTCCTTGATACGCTCCGGAATATCACCATCATTGACCAAAATCGTATCTATGAACTTTAAACCCATATGATCATTGATGGCCTGCACATGGTCGCTTGCAGCATAGTTCAGGGTTTCCCCAGCCTGTGTCATCACGTTACAAATGTATACCTTTTTTGCTTTTGCTTTGACGACTTCTTCGCCAATTTTTGGCACAAGTAAATTTGGCAAAATGCTTGTGTAGAGGCTGCCAGGACCAATAATAATCATATCAGCCTGCTGGATCTTTTCAATGGATTCGTTTAACGGCTCCACATCATCCGGTGTTAAAAAGACACGCTTGATTTTTTTACCTGAATAGGGAATTTTGGACTCCCCCGTAACAACAGTGCCATCTTCCATTTCAGCATTTAAAACGACACTTTTATTTGCTGCTGGCAGGACTTTTCCTCGGACTTTTAGAACTTTACTCATTTCACCAACTGCATGAACAAAATCGCCAGTTATCGTTGTCATTGCCGCAAGAATCAGGTTTCCAAGTGAATGACCGGATAAGCCATTTCCACCTGCAAATCGATGCTGGAACAAATCCTCAATCAAAGGCTCCACATCAGAAAGAGCAGCTAATACATTTCGAATATCACCGGGTGGTGGAATATCCATCTCATCGCGAAGTCGACCAGAAGATCCCCCGTCATCCGCAACCGTTACAATTGCTGTAATATCAACAGGCTGATATTTTAACCCTCGTAAAAGTACGGAAAGGCCAGTTCCACCACCAATGATGACAATCTTAGGCTGTTTTGGATTGGTCATTACTTTCGTTCCTTTCTCCTCTCAATATCGCGGTGAGAAACATGGGTTTGATAATCATCCTTGAAATGATTTGCGATATATTCAGCAAGTGTAACTGAACGGTGCTGTCCGCCCGTACAACCGATTGCAATAACAAGCTGGCTTTTTCCTTCACGCTTGTATTGCGGAAGCATAAATGCAAGCAAATCAGTTACTTTTTCAATAAACTTCTGGGTTTCCGTCCATTTCAAAACATAGCTTGATACATCCTCATCAAGACCAGTCCTTGGTCTCATCGCCTCGATATAATGTGGATTCGGGAGGAATCGCACATCAAACACGAGATCAGCATCAATTGGGATGCCATACTTAAAACCAAAAGACATGACGTTGACTGAAAATGTAGGTCTTGATTGCGATGCGAACTGCTTTAATATTTTCTCCCGTAGTTCTCTTGGTTTCAAATCCGATGTGTCATAGATATACTGGGCCCTACCCTTCATTTCCTCTAGAATTTCCCGCTCTGCCTGGATGCCTTCAAGTGGTGAACCTGTTGGGGCAAGGGGATGAGAACGTCTTGTTTCCTTATAGCGCGTTACAAGTGTTGTATCCTTCGCATCAAGGAATAAGATTTGAGGAGAAATCCACGATACCTCTGAAAGCTCATCAAGGGATGCGAATAAGCTATCGAAAAATTCGCGACCCCTTAGATCCATGACAAGAGCAACTTTATG
Organism: Bacillus sp. JJ1521; assembly: GCF_036965165.1. Lineage (NCBI taxonomy): Bacteria > Bacillati > Bacillota > Bacilli > Caryophanales > Bacillaceae > Bacillus > Bacillus sp. JJ1521. The sequence goes on from NZ_JBALOX010000027.1 coordinate 1,839, forward strand.
CATTTTTCCGCCAGATTCCTTCATTAACTCAAGAAACTTTGGAAGTAATGTCGGAGGAAGATTATCTACGCAAAAATACCCTAAATCTTCAAAGCTTTGAATGGCAACCGTTTTACCAGCACCTGACATTCCCGTTATTATCGTCAATTGTATTTCATTTGTTGAACCAACACTCATCGTTTTGCCTGCCTCCCTATAATCAAATGCGCCTTGGCGTATTTGTGCCCAGATTTTTTAGGCC
>NZ_JBALOX010000027.1:2130-3867 GCF_036965165.1 Bacillus sp. JJ1521
TAGTCTTTGATCCTATGCTCGAAAAATTTCCTCTGAAAATCTGTGGCATCCGCCGGAGGCTTTAACTTTATTCAGTCAAAACATAAACCTTGACTGAATTGTATACCTATTTGCATTCAGCCCCCTCTTGGAGAAATAGGGGGCTTCTGCTGAACAAAGTTAACTAGGATCTAATCTGTATGAAAGTAATTGAAAATCGGGTGTATATGTAAATGTTCCGTAAATAACGCCAGAACCTTTTAATACGTAGTCCAAAATATGATAATCACCAGGGGCCATCGGCAGTTTTGGTATATCCTGTATATCCTGCCATTTTAGGATCCCCTCTTCGGATTCATCCACATTTTCACCTTCAAAATCATTTGCTAAAAAAGAAAACATCATCCATTCTGATGTAACCTTGTCGCCTTCTTTAATAATAAATGTAAAAATCCCTTTAATATCTGGATTTTTTAGATATAATCCTGTTTCCTCTCGGTATTCACGGATACAGGAGTCGCGAATCGATTCACCTGGCTCCATTTTTCCTCCAGGAGCAACCCACCACCCACGACGTGGCTTTTGTAAAAGCAATACTTTATTGTCTTTGCGTACTACGCAATTTGTAACTCTCTGCACTATCTTTCACCCCAAGTCGGTCATAACCAAAAATCAAATGCGCCTTGGCGTATTTGCACCCAGATTTTAGGCCCACAGGACGTGGGTCACAAAGACGTTGCCACAGGATGTGGCGTTCTTAGTCTTTGATCTTACGCTGCGAAAAATTTCCTTTGAAAATCTGCGGCATCCGCCGGAGGCGCTATCTATTTTCAGTCGGTTCTCTAAACCCGACTTAATATAGATAGCCGTTTGTAAGCAATCTTCTTGTTATTATTATACTATTTCTGACAGGCACTCACAATGAACAAGATTTACATGTTTATTTTTGTTTCAATTATATTGTGTGTTTATGAAGGAGGGTGAAAAGGACCGCGTCGACAAAAGCGCCACGCCCTCATGTCTTGTCGACACTAGCACGTCCTGTGCGTCGAAATTTCGAGGCGATGCAGCTTTGAGTACCGGAGCGAGGCAACTGCTTGAGTTAACACCCTTGCAGCCTTGCACTGAGGAATTGACTTCGAGAGTAAGCTAGTAGACGCAAGCGCATAAACCAGTTATTCGTGATGTTATCGGAGCAATGTACGAAGAAATCCGATGTGTCATTTTCGGCTAACTACAAAAAAAGGGGGCACAGGGGATGTACCCGTGCCCAAAAAAATCTATTTTATAAAAAGGGGGTCAATTACTACTCTTATAATACTCAAAAAATATTTCATCCGTGTTACAGGAGGGTTAAAACATAATTACGATTTAAAGCTTGGATTTTACAATGATGAAATAAAAGTTTGGTTGGACTCGTTTTATTCCCGATTCCTAGTTCGAAAGCTTGAACTTTACACATATATTTTAGTTACGGCTAAATGAAGGAAGGAGGAATAAATGTGCATGAAAAATTGATGGTTCGCCAGGAATTGATGGAGCTTGACCAGAAACATTTTTTACATCCAACCTCACCGATTCAGCAACAGCAGGTTCTCGGTCCCTCGTTTATTTTTACAAAAGGAGAAGGTGTATTTCTTGAGGATGTGAATGGGAAACGAGTGCTTGATGGCATGTCCTCGTTATGGAATGTCAATATCGGACATGGACGGAAGGAATTGGGACAAGCCGCCCAGGAGCAAATGAACAAGCTTGCAT